>DCOU01000030.1:0-10729 GCA_002322525.1 Candidatus Omnitrophica bacterium UBA1562
TTTATATTCCTGAATATCCAGAAACCAGTAACCATTAATCAGGACTTTGTCTGTTTTTGTAATATCAATGCGCTTCCTGAAAATCGGGCCGTCGTAAACAAAGCTATGAAATTCTCCATTTTCGCCGCATAAATCCACATTGGGCACTGATTTCAGGTCTTCGATGAATTTTCCGTCGATGGCGCGGCCTACCCAATTTTCATCAAGTTTTTCTGCCTGTGCGCTTGTCAAGACTGCTTTAAATTCTAAGCTAACAAATTCTCTCAGCAGATCTTCTCCCGGATTGCCCCATATCGGAGAAATTACGCCTATTCCTTCGCTGACACAAATATTCTCTACCCAATCCCTTAAGTCAAGAAGAAAAATGTCGCCGCGCACAAGTTGATGGATATTCTTTTCTTTAAGTTCGGTCAGAGTTTTTCTGAATACTGCTTCGTAATTATCTTTGGTGGTTTCTCTCTGCAGTAACGGTATGCCTAGCGCCTGCGACTGAAGGTTCACTAATTCTGCCGGTGCACCATGGAAGGCTACCCTTTGGTATTCGTGTGAGATAAAATTGACGAGGTGCTTAATTTGAAACCCAGAACGGATGGCCCTATACAGAGCCAAACAGCTATCTTTGCCGCTGCTCCAGGAGCAAGCCGCTACTAAATCTTGCAAATTGTTCTCCTTTCCCGGACTAAACACCCAAACATATAGGCACCTCAACATAAATGATTGTTGAGTGTCCCGCCTCCTGCGGGAATTGTTTGGTATGCCCTTGCTGGGCAATAAAAAACCCTTGACAATAATATTGTCAAGGGTTGCACCCTAATTTTATCTTGGCCCTTATCCGCGAGGCACTTTTACCTCATTATACAGGCAGGTTTTCTGGCTTAAGGATCATCCTACTCGCTCTACCTTCCCGGCTTTTTGCCAGTGGTATTTAAAGAGCTTTCGTTCCCTTATACAGCAGCGGGACTGCGGCCGCTTTTACGGCCTTCCCTATCCTATATAAATTATTTAATTTGTTAAAAGAACTTTAGATAACTTTGTATCTTTAACAAAATGCGCTACTGATTCATAAATACCGCAGAAAATAGCCACATAAAATAATGTGGCGAATGTAAAATTGCGTAAAAATGGCAACGCCATTACATAGCAAGTAATGAGGCCCTTTAAAGTATGGGGATACCAACCCATGAGCCAAACACCGAAGTTAGAAATTATATAAAATAAAAACGAAGAAATAAGAGAAGTTGATATAATTCCCAAAATACTCTTATGTCTTTTTAACCACAGGCCTAAAAGTGCAATCAATAAAAAGCTACCCCAGGTAAAGATAACTACATTGTGGAAACCAATTATAAAATCGCTGATTACCATAAGTATTAACGGAATAAAAAGAACATATTTCTTCTTTAGATATGCTCCACTAAATAAAGCAATTGCTGCGACGGGAGTAAAATTAGGGGCATGCGGCGCTAATCTTAATAATATACCTAAAATAATTAAACCTGTTGCTAGCATAGATACCTCCTTTAGTGTTTGGTATATGTTAATGCAAAATAATATCTGTGTCAAGCAAAATCTGCCCTTTGGGCTGAGATTTCTGGTGATTTTGCGCAGACCCCGACGAGTATGCGGAAATTATCCAGAAAGGATAGCCCTTCCTATACCTATTAAGGAAGGGGCTTATCGTAGAAAATTTCCGCATATCTTAGGCCCTTCGTTTAAGGAATACGAAGGCCTACCCTTTTTAGGGTTACAAATCGGGGTAAATATAATTTCCTATGCTATCAAGCAAAAATTTAAAACTCAATACCCTTCCTTGCTGTTATGCCTTTTCTATAATAATGCCTTCTTTCCTTTATTTCACTTATCAAATCTGCTATTTTTAGAACCTTAGGATGCGCATAACGACCCGTAAGGATTAACTCTATTTTTTTAGGAGCATTTTCAATAAGTTCGACGACATCTTTTAATTTTAAAAGTTTAAGATTTAAAGCGATGTTGATTTCATCCAATATCACGAGGTTATAAATTCTTTTGGATATAACTTCCCTTGCTCTTTCCAATCCCCTTTTTGCTAAGGCTATATCTTTTTTATCCGGTTTCTTTTTGATAAAACAGCTCTTTCCGTATTGCTCAATTTTTATATTCTTAATACTTTTTAATACTTTTAGTTCGTTATAATATCTTCCTTTTACAAATTGTATGATGAACACCTTAAAACCAGCTCCCGCTGCCCTTATTGCCTGACCTAAAGCGGCTGTAGTCTTTCCCTTACCGTTACCAGTATATACTTGTATCAATGTACTACCGCCCTCCAGCTAATTATACCTAAGCCGCATAGCACTGAAACAATTAATCCTGCGCCGATAACACCGGCTAATATAGCAAGAAATGCGTATCTGAATTTAATTTTAAATAGCGATGCAGCTATTACGCCGCTCCAGGCACCGGTCATTGGAAGCGGAACAGCAACAAATATAGCCAATCCCAATGCCTCGTATTTCTGTATCGTATCTGCTTTTTTCTTTGTCCGTTCAAAAAGCCAGTCAAAGAAACGCGACCAGATTTTAAATCTTCTTAGCCTATTAGAAACCGGTTCTAATAGAAAAAGCGCCGGCGCAACGGGAATGCTGTTGCCGAGCACTGATAACCAGAATGCTTTGGTCATAGGCATGCCGAAGGATAATGCTAAAGGAATCGCACCTCTTAATTCTGATATAGGCAATGCCCCCACAAGCATTACGATATATTCTTTCGGTACGTCCTTTAACCAGTTTATTATTATATTAATCATTATCTAGTATTTAGGGACGTTCTTGTAACTAAAGCTAAGGGTGTCCCTCTTTCTTAGTAATAGCAATTTAAGGGACATCTTTCCGATTGGATTCAAAGACGTCCCTCGATTGGATTCAAAGGCGTCCCTATTTTCTCTGTTTTCTTAATCATCTTTTTTGTTACCCCAGCCGTGTTTTCCAATCAAAGGCACAAATACGCAACCACAGATATCTATGGATTTAAGTTTACCCTCTTTCTTTTCAACCAAAGTTAAAACTTGGCTGAAACTTTCTCCTAAGGGTAAAATAAGCTTGCCGCTATCCGCAAGCTGCTCAATCAAGGGCAAAGGAATTTTAGGGCTTGCTGCCGTAATAATAATCCTATCAAATGACGGTTGCTGCGGCCAGCCTAAGGTTCCATCGCCTATTTTAATTTTAATATTTTTATAACCCAATTCGTTAAGTATATTCTCTGCCTGTTTCGCCAAATTTTCAAATCTTTCTATGGTATAAATTTCTTTAGCTAATTCAGCTAATATTGCTGCCTGATAACCAGAGCCAGTGCCTATCTCTAAGACTTTCTCTTGGCCAATTAAATCTAAGCATTCTGTCATAAGAGCAACTATATAGGGTTGAGATATAGTTTGACCTTCTCCGATGGGCAAAGGAAAATCAGCATAAGCGCTGTTTCTCAAATTTTCAGGTATAAATTTATGCCGTTCTATTTTAGAAAAGGCATCAAGCACCCTCTGGTTTTTTATGCCGCGGGGAATAAGCTGTTCCTCGACCATTCTTTTTCTTAAAATCGCGTAATCCATAGTTCTCTTGCGATAAACCTAATAAATCTTAAGGTATCTATAAAAGGGTTAATCTGGCTTTTCTCATCTCCATATATGCTCTTGATAGGAACGGGCTCAATCTTAAAGCCTAAACGCGAGGCCTCGATTAAAATCTCGGATTCGGTTTCATATTTACGGGTTTTAAGGTCGATATTTTTGATGACATCCCTTTTTATCAAGCGGAAACCACATTGCGTATCAGGAATCTTTTGTTTTACAACTTTAGAAATCAACCAGGACATAAATTTATTAGTTAAAAGCCTCAACCACGGCATACTCTTAGGTCTAGACATGCGATTACCAATAAAAATTCCACTATCGGAATATGTGGCCAGACGTATAAAATAAGGTATATCCGAAGCCAGGTGTTGGCCGTCACCATCCATAGTAATCACAGCATCGCAATCTCTATCTTGCGCATAATGGAACCCCTTGACCAAAGAAGCGCCTTTGCCCTCGTTGTTTTCGTTGCGTAAGACAATGGCGCCGTTATCCTTGGCGATTTCAGATGTGCTATCCTGCGAGCCGTCATCGATAACCACAACTTCTAATTCTTGCTGCCGGATTTTTCTTATCAGGCTAGCAATAGTTTTAGCTTCGTTGTATGTTGGTATAACCACACAAAGTTTCACCCCGCCCTTCCTTTTAATTTATAACCCCTACCATTCCTAATTTTCATAATCCTTTAGGAAGGGCGGGGTTCATTTTGAATTATTTTTCCAGAATCTCCTGAACACATACCATTGGTCAGGATATTTTAGAATATAGCCTTCAAAAATATTTTTATAGTGCGCAGTCAACTCTATTAAATCAGTATTCTTATCACCTGTAGAAATAAAATTTAATGGTTTTTCAAATTTTAGCGTAAAACTATCATCTTTATTTCTTAGCATAAATCCCGGTATAATCGTTGCGCCTGTTTTTAATGCCAGCGCTGCTGGCCCTTGAGGAAAAATAGTGGCCCTGCCAAAAAAATCCAAAACTATGCCTTTCTCACTAAAATCTCTATCTCCTGCCAGAGCCAAAACCTTGTTTTCCCTTAAAACATCTAGAGATTGCCTGACTGCTTTTCCTAATGGTATAACTCCCATACCTTTGTTTTCCCTTTGAAAATTAAAAAAATTATCTACCTTCTTATATTTATGTGGCAAGGCAACTGCCCAAAAAGGGTATCCCAAGAGCGCAACTACCACTCCACCTAATTCCCAGTTTCCTAAATGAGCAGTAACTATAATAGCGCCTTTGCCTTTAGAAAGCACTTCATCGATATAATGTATATTTTCTATCTTGATATTTTCTTTTATATACTGAGCATCTAATTTCGAGAAACGGAAGAAATCCACCAGATATTTAGCAAAGTTTCTAAACATTTTTATTCTAATCCTTTTGATTTCTCTGTTCGATTTTTGAGGAAATATTACTTTTAAATTATCTTTGGTTATGCGACGGTCATCAACGGCAAATATATAGTGCAGATCAGAAAAAAGTATCGCTATCTTATAAGCTATTTTTAAAGGCAGGCGTAGGGCGATAAATTGACCGATCCTATAGAGGATATAGTTAAACATAAGTGAGTGCACAATTTACGGAACGAAGTGAACCCCGCTCTTGCGCGCAAGGGCGGGGTGAACGTAAGTTGTGGCTTCATCTAACAGGAGTCTGGCTATATCTAAACTGGCATAGGGTTTACTTATACGACCGCAAGCTTTGGCAAGATGTCTTAATTTTCGCGGGTCTTTTAATAAATCCTCAACAGCCAAGTTTATATCTTTTGGTTTATCTATTTTGATTGCTGCTTTGTTCTGCGTTAAATAGATAGTATTATTTACTTCCTGACCGGGTAGAGGCTTAACAATAATCATGGGGATCTTTTTTGCTAAGACCTCCGATGTAGTTACGCCGCCGGGCTTGGTAATAATAATATCTGCAATACCCATCAACTCGTTAATATTTTCAACATATCCAAAGACCAGGATTTTTTTCTTGTATTTTTTTACCCTTCGCTTTAGAGATTTATAAAGTTTCCTATTTGTCCCAGCGACGATTAATTCCTGAAAATCTATTTTTGTTTTTTCTAAAGACCTCACCATCGTTTTTATGGGGCCTAAACCCTGGCCTCCTCCCATAATCAATATGGTAGGAAGGTTAGGGCTCAAATTAAGTTTTGGCATAACTTCTCTTTTTGAAATATTTTCATTGAATTTAGGCTCAATTGGAATTCCTAAAGACTTTATTTTATGCGCCGGTACGCCTTTCTCTATTAAGCGCCCAGTTACCTCTTCAGACGGCGTAATGTAATAATTTACTGTGTCATATATCCAGTAAGAATGGGGTATATAATCGGTAAGCACTGCAACGAGAGACATATCTGAATTATAGGTAATTTTATAATCCGCTACCATTCCGCAGGGAAAAGCCTGCGTGCAGACAACGGCGTCCGGCCTAAATTTATCAAAAAGGTTTTTTAATTTTGGGGAGTTAAATTTATGAATGGTTTTTTTAATATTTTCTATTTTTTTTACTACCGTGGGATTATCATAAAGATAGTCCCAAATTTGCGGCGTCCGTTTGATTACTGCCATATAAAGACGATTGACAATCTTCTCTGAAATAGGATTGGTGTAACTGAAGGCATTGATATTGAGTATCTCTGCATCGGGTTGTAATATTTTTAGCGTTTTTTCAATTGCCAGGGTAGCGCTGTGATGACCGGAAATTTCTGAGATATACATTAAAATTATGCGTTTAGGTTTATTAAACATGTTTTTATGGTATAGGAAAGTATAAATATAACACCACTGAAAATCGCACCTTAAGGTTATCGCTGAAGGCGATTTTCTTGAGATTCTTCAATAATAGCTAATACTTCACCGATGTTTACTTCGTCTCCTTCACGAAAGAAAATCTCTGAAAGCATTCCCGAACATGGGCTGGGTAGATTAAATGTAGCCTTATCAGTGGTAAGCTCTACTAAATCGTCCTTTTCATTTACTTTTTCGCCTTCTTTAAAATACCAATAAGAAACGGTTGCTTTTTCAATCCCTTCCCCTAATTCTGGTAAAACTACTTTAGTCATTATTTCCTCCCTTTGGTCGGAAAAATTACGCCGTCCAATTTAAACGATTTCTGAATTTCAATATAAGATTGTTTTTAATATCATCTATTTCGATATCTCTGTGTAATATACTTTCTAAAGAGGTCATCTCTATGTCCATGCCGCATGGTTTAATGAGACTAAAATTATCTAAATCATCTTTCTTGACATTTATGCTCATACCGTGAAAGGTAATCCAATTTCTTATTGCGATACCAATAGAAACAATTTTCTGTTTATCCAGCCCTTTCTCGCTTGAGTCATACGCGTTATTTAAGAAAGGGCAGGATTTATCAATCCAGACTCCGGTTAAACCTTTATACCTTAGCCCTTTGATTCCAAAATCCGACAGCAGTTCTATAGCTAATTCCTCCAGTTGTCTTAAGAAGAAATGGATATCTTTTTTTAGATAATTCAGATTAAGCACGGGGTAGGCAATAAGTTGCCCGGGGCCGTGATAGGTAACGCCTCCTCCCCGTTCTATTCCATACATATGAATTCCCCTGTTTTTTAATTCGGTTCGTGAAACCTTGATATTTTCTGTAGTTGCCTGCCTACCTACGGTGATTACAGGATAGTGCTGGCAGAGAATCAGTGCGCCATTAAAAGAATCATTTTTTATCTCTTTAAATATTTCTTTTTGAAATTGCCAGGCTTTTTTAAAATCTATTAAGCCTAGATTAAATATCCTAAAGTCCATGCCCTTCTTTTAATGCGCTTATTATGCCTTCGGATAATGTGGGATGAGCTAATATGGTATCCCGGACCCGCGTAACCAAAAGGCGAGATTGTATGGCTACGGTTAAAATGGCGATTAATTCCGTTGCCCGCGGGCCGATTATAGAGGCGCCCAAGATTTCATCTGTTTTCTTATCGGAGATTATCTTAATAAAACCTTCTGTTTCGTCTAATATGCGTGCCATACCCGAACCCAGAAAATCAAACTTATTTATTCTTATATCGATATTTTTATTTTTTGCTTCTTCTTCTGTCAGACCAACACTACCTATTTCCGGGTCGGTAAAGATGCAATTAGGGATGTTAGAATCATTCAATTTCTTAAGATGCGATGGCTGTGCAATATTTTCTGCGGCAATGTATCCTTGATAAGCGGCAAAATGCGCCAGCATAATTGAACTTGCGCAATCACCAGCGGCGTAGATATTAGGAATATTAGTTTTAAGGTATTCATCGACGATAATTCTACCCTTTTCTAGTTTTATATCAAGCTCCTCCGGGCCCAAGCCCTCTGTTACAGGGGTTCGCCCAATACAAAGTAATACCAGATTATAGTGTGCAAGATCTAAATTCTTTGCGTCTGTGGTGGTGGCAACTTTAATACCCTTCTTTCTAAAAATTGCCTCTAATTTTTTGGCTATTTCTTTATCTGTGCCCGGTAATAATTGGGGGGTTAGTTCTACTATTGATACAAGGCAACCCAAAGCGGAGAATAAGCTCGCAAATTCGCAACCAATAACTCCTCCTCCTATAATTAAAAGTGAATTCGGAATTTCTTTTAAATCTAAGATTTCATTGCTGGAGATAATCTTTTTTCCATCAAATTTGATATCTTTAAGCCCAAGAGGTTTTGAGCCGGTAGCAATGAGTATAAACTTCGTATTGAGCTTCTTCTGTCCCATTTCTATAGTATCGCGGGATAAGATTCGGGCTTCTGCATTCAAAAAATCAATGCCTCCAAGCATAAACTCCATTCCTTTTTGTAGTTGCTGAATAATTTTATTTTTTCTTGCTTGAATTTCAGAAAAGTTTATTTGGGGGTTGGTTGTTTCTATACCGAATATCTTAGATTTTTTTGTGAGGGAATAAATCTTAGCGGATTGCAGAAGCGCTTTGGTAGGGATACAACCGCGGTTAAGACACGTGCCGCCTAAATGTTGCTTTTCAATAAGAGCGACCTTTAATCCATACGCCTTTGCTCTTAGTGCAGCATTAAATCCTGCCCAACCCGAGCCGATTACTGCCAAATCATAATCCATGATAAAAAGGTTTGATTAGCTCTAAATTTTTACGAATGGATTCAACCGAACTAAGGAAAAGTGCTCTTTCCTCTTTATTTAAATCGAACTCAATGATTTTCTCGATGCCTTCTTTTCCTAATCGGCAAGGAACACCAATGCAGGTATCTTTGATTCCGTATTCGCCGCTTAAATAAGCAGATACACCTATCGTCAGCTTTTCATCTTTTGCAATTGCTCTAACAATTGTTAGTATTGCCTGCGAAGGAGCAAAATAAGCACTACCGCTGCCTAATAATGACACAATCTCCTCACCCCGCTTCAGAGTTCTTTTAATCAGAGCTTTTATTTTTTCATCTGAAGCGAGTTCATTCAATTCCACGCCTTTTACAGTTGTAAATCGGGGTAACGGTAACATTCCTTCTCCATGGCTTCCTATTACACAAGCTTCAATACCTGTACCAGGGATATTTAATTCTTTGTTTATAAGATTAGCGAACCTGGCTGCATCCAAACTAATCCCCATGCCGAATACTTTATTTGATTTAAAGCCCGTAATTTTTAAAGCGAGATACGTCATTAAGTCCAAAGGATTAGTCGCGACTATCACAATTGATTGGCCGGATATATTTTTTATTACCCGACACACGTCTTTTAATATCCGGGCGTTTTTATTCAGTAAATCTTCCCGGGTCATTCCGGGTCTACGGGTGAGGCCCGCTGTAATGATAATAATATCTGAATCCTTTATGTTTTCTATATCATCTGTTCCTCGGATGCGATAGTTATATTTCAAGATAAAACCGGCATCTTCCAGATCAAAGGCTTTGCCTTGAGCAAGGCCTTTGATTATGTCAACTAAGACTATATCGCCAAATCCTGCCTCGGAAAGGCGCATAGCAGTTAATCCGCCAACATTACCGGCACCGATTATGCTAATCTTCATATAAAAATTAGGCTAAGATTAAGGCTAAGATTTAGCTCTTAACCTTAACCTCAACCTTAACCTTTTATTTTCTCAATAATGGCGTCTGCCATTTCTTGCGTTCCTACACTTGCGGGGTCATCGCGGCTGGGTTTTAAATCATAGGTTACTGATTGACCTTGCGCCAATACTCTCTTTACTGCAGCTTCTAATTTATCCGCAGCGCTATCTTCTTTGATATATCTAAGCATAAGGACGCCGGATAATATCATCGCAGTAGGATTAACCTTATTCAGGCCTTTATATTTAGGCGCTGCACCGTGCACTGCTTCAAAAAGAGCCATCTCGTCGCCGATATTTGCTCCAGGAGCAACTCCCAAACCACCTACCAGGCCTGCGCATAAATCAGAAATTATATCGCCGTAAAGATTAGGCAATACCAATACGTCGTAATCTTTGGGTTTTTGCACTAATTGCATTGCCATATTATCTACAATTGCCTCCTCAAAAATTATCTTGTCAGAATAATCTTTTGCAACTTCACGCGCTGTTTTTAAAAATAATCCGTCGGTAAACTTCATAATATTCGCTTTATGCACAACCGTAACTTTCTTACGGTTGTGTTTTATGGCGTATTCAAAAGCGAACTTTACAATCCTTTCTGAAGCATATTTAGAAATAGGTTTAATTGAGATGGCCGAATCCTGGCGTATTTGTTTTTGACTATACCCTTCTATCTTGGCAATGAGTTCTTTCGTTTGGGATTTACCTTCTTCAAATTCAATACCTGCATACAAATCCTCGCTATTTTCCCTGATGATTACCAAGTCTATATCTTTATAGGGACTTTTTACCCCCGGATATGATTTTGCCGGCCTTACACATGCATACAGGTCTAAAGCCTGCCTTAGCGCCACATTTACTGAACGGAAACCTTCGCCGATAGGGGTAATAATCGGGCCTTTTAAGGCAACTTTATTCTTTTTTATAGACTCTAAAACACTTTTGGGCAATATATCGCCATAGTTATCTTTTGCGTCTTGACCGGCAACAACCACCTCCCATATTACATTAACTGCGGTTGCCTCAATGCACCTTCTTGCTGCCCGGGTTACTTCCGGACCGAT
>DCOU01000030.1:10884-12859 GCA_002322525.1 Candidatus Omnitrophica bacterium UBA1562
TTAGTGACCGTAAGTTGTTTGGGCGAATTAATCCCGAAGCGTGCGAAGTAAATTTTAGGCGCGAAGCGCCAAAATTTACGAGCGTTTACGCAAGGGATAGTTCAGACTTATCCCGACGTAACGTCGGGATGTCCTCACTTATTTTCAATTCTCCATATTTTTTAAAGTAATTGACGATTCCGCCCTGTCTTAATATTTCCTGCATAAATTTAGGTAAAGGTTTAATTTTAATCTCTATATTCCTGGTTACATCTTTTACTATTCCTTTATCCATATCTATAAATAGGCTGTCATTTTCATCTAAATTTTGCGTGTCAGTTTCAATGAGAGGTAAGCCGATATTAAATCCGTTACGGTAAAATATACGTGCGAATGTTTTAGCTAAAACAGCTACGATTCCGCATTCCTTTATCACCAGTGGCGCCTGTTCCCTTGATGAACCCATACCGAAATTTTCACCTGCCACAATTATCGATTTTCCGGGAATTATTTTTGCAGAAAAACCGGGGTCTATATCTTCCATTATGTGTTTAGATAATTCTTTGATGTCAGTTATCGAGAATTTATATCGCCCGGAAATAATAAAATCAGTGTTTATATTATTGCCCAATTTTATGCTTATGCCTTCTATTTTCATTCGGGCTCCAAAAACTAATATTTTTATGATTACTTAGATTAAAAACCAGATTACACAGATTAAAATTATGACAAGAAATCTGTGTAATCTTACATAATCTGTGTAATCAGTGCAATCTTTATAACAATTTTTACTAGATTGCATCATAACTGTTTAAATTCTTCGGGATTCTTAACTCTGGACAGCGCTACGTCTAAACTAATAAGCCCCTTTTGGTATAATTCTTTCAAAGATTTATCCATTGTTTTCATACCATATTGACTGCCTGTTTGCATAAGTGTCGGTATCTGTTCAATCTCTTGCTCACGAATAAGATTTCTTATACCAGAAGTCCCCAGCATTATTTCAGTAGCTAGCACTCGTCCTCTGCCTGATGCCATAGGAAGCAATAATTGCGACATCACGCCTTGCAAGCAATTTGCTAATTGTAGCCTTACCTGTTGCTGTTGGTAAGGCGGAAATACATCGATAATTCTTTCAACGGTTTGAGGCGCATCGGGCGTATGTAGCGTTGCTAAAACTAAATGGCCTGTTTCAGCAGCAGTAAGAGCAGTGGATATGGTCTCAAGATCGCGCATCTCACCTACTACAATAACATTCGGGTCCTGCCTTAAAGCGCGCCTGAGTGCTTCAGCAAAAGAGCGTGTATCTGTATAAACCTCTCTTTGTTTAATAATACTCTTTTTATTTATATGCACAAATTCAATCGGGTCCTCAATACAAATTATAAGGCATTCCTTTTCATTATTAATAAGGTCGATAATTGCTGCTAAGGTTGTAGTCTTGCCCATTCCCGTCGGCCCGGTTACTAATACGAGGCCATTTGGTTTACGTGCCAAATCTATAGCTATAGGTGGTAAACCTAATTGTTCGATGCCGGGTATTGTTAAAGGCACGCGCCTGAAGGCTGCCTCTACAGCCCCTCTTTGTATATGAATATTAACCCGGAACCTGTCCATGCCCGGGAGGGCAACAGAAAAATCTAACTCCAGGTCTTTTTCCAGCATCTCCTTCTGGTTATTAGTCAGGGCGCTGTATATTATCTTCTTCAGGTCTTCTCTGGTTAAGGCAGGATAATTCGTACGGTTTAATTTTCCGTCAAGGCGCAATATAGGCGGTTCTTTTTCGGTTAAATGCAAATCAGAAGCCTTTTTTTCAATACTTAATAAAAGCAAATCGCGCATTTCCATATTAGCCTCCCCTTTTAATGAGCACATAACTTATGGAGGCGATAGCCGACATAAGTTATAAGTGCGAATTAATCCCGAAGCCTATCCCGAAAATATCGGAGAGATTTTCGGGATGATTAGCCCCTTCCTTAAAATGTTCAGGAAGGGC
>DCOU01000046.1:0-12055 GCA_002322525.1 Candidatus Omnitrophica bacterium UBA1562
CTCTGCCTATTTTTAGACTTTTTCAGAGCTCTCAATATTCATGAAATTTTTAATCGTACCTGCTTCACCGGCCAGGCAGGAAGCGATTTTCTTGAGCGGTGAAAATATGCCCTGGTTAATTGGAATATTATTTTTATTTTTGTCCATAATTATTATTACTATTGTCTTGAAGATTTCTGCTCAGGTTAATGAGCGGTTGAATCAGATGAATCAATCGCTGCAGGAGGCCAATAAAATCATTGGGCAAAATTTAGGCTCAGCTACTACTGTATTTGGCAATGTAAAAGAACAATTGGGAAAATTAGAAAAGACAAATCAGCAGATTGTCGAGATTAGTAAGGATATTTCCAGCCTCCAGGAACTCCTGCGCGCCCCAAAATTTCGAGGCTCAATGGGCGAGACGCTCCTGGAAAATTTATTATCGCAGGTTTTGCCCAAAGACCATTACCAGATGCAATACCGCTTTAAGTCGACCGATACTGTAGACGCTGTAATTCGCATAGGCGAACGCCTAGTTCCTGTTGACGCGAAGTTTACTTTAGAGAATTTTCAGAAGATGTTAGATACTCAGGATGAGCAGCTAAAGAATGCCCACCGTAAAAAATTTATCCAGGATGTAAAGAACAGAGTCGATGAAGTTGCCGCAAAGTATATTTTGCCGCAGGAGGATACTTATGATTTTGCGCTGATGTATATCCCGGCTGAGAATGTATATTATGAGGTAATTATTAAAGAAGACCTTTTTTCTTACAGCATGTCAAAAAAGGTTATTCCTGTTTCACCCAACACCTTTTATGCATACCTGGAGGTAATCTGTTTAGGCTTGAAGGGGTTAAAGATAGAAGAGAACGCGAAAAACATATTAAAAAATTTAAGTACGCTTACAGTTGAAATCAATAAGTTCAAGGATGATTTTGATACTTTGGGTGTGCATCTTAGCAATGCCGGCGCTAAATATGCAGATAGTCAAAAGAGGTTGGATAGATTTTCCGAGCGGCTTACAAATATCCAGGATGCCAAACAAATAGAAAGCAAGTAAGTGTTTAAAGTGATGAGTGAAGAAGTAAAAAATCCGGGGGTGGCAGCGGTTCTCTCTTTTGTTTTTAATGGCTTAGGCCAGCTCTATAATGGCCAGATTATTAAAGGATTAGTAATTGTCTTTATTTCTACATTAAATATACTTATTTTTATGGCAGGCAGCATACTCATTGGTTCCTGGATTTTAAACAAAGTTGTATTCACAGGGCAGTTAGCCTGGGGTGTTGTGTTGTTTTGTATAGGTTTATTCTTTATTTGCGCATTAGGAATATATAGCATCTTTGATGCCTATCGGGTTGCCAAAAAGTTGTGATTTTAAATATCCGCGTCATACCAAGAGCCAGTAGGAACCTCATTAAAAAAGAGAACGATTCCTTAAAAGCATATCTCACTAAAGCCGCACAGAACGGTCTTGCCAATAAACAATTAATAGAGTTATTAGCGGGGCACCTTCAAGTAAAAAAATATCAAATTAAGATTATCAAAGGCGAGAAGTCAAGAAATAAGGTGATAGAAATTGATACTAGAGCCGGCACCGGTAAAAAATAGAAAATATTATCTATTTGAAAACTTTCCTAATTTAGATTTGCTTTGCGCATTCAGTACGCGCATTTTAGGAAATATGTCTTTATCCTATGGCGATACTGGGAATGCATTAGAGAACCGTAAAAATTTCTTGCAAGAATTAGGTATTGATTATCGTGATTTGGTATGCACAAAACAGGTTCATGGAAGCGTAGTCAGATATATCCGAGAGATTGACAAAGGTAAAGGAGCCTTATCTTGTGACTTCGCTATTACCGATACAGATGCCCTTATAACAAATAAGAAAAATGTGCCTTTGTCTATATTTACTGCCGATTGCCTATCAGTATTTTTGTATGCTCCCAAAACTCCCAGCATAGGATTAGTCCATGCGGGTTGGCGTAGCAGTAAAGAAAACATCTTGGGTAAGACCGCAAAATTGATGCAGGAGAAGTTTAATACCAAAGCAGAGGACTTATGCGTAGGTTTTGGGCCGGCAATAAGAGGATGTTGCTATGAAGTGGGAAAAAAATTCACTGATTTTTTTAGCCCCGAATACTTAATTAAGAAAAACGGCCGTTATTATTTAGATTTAGTCGGGATAAACAAAAAGCAACTTTTAGTTTTGGGGGTTAAAGATAAGAATATCTTTGATTCTAAGATTTGCACTGCCTGTCGCAATGAAGAGTTCTTTTCTTTTCGTTTAGGAGGAATTGGCTGCGGCAGGATGATGTCGGTAATGATGTTAAGATGACCCGTGAGATTTTAGGGATACTTAGGATATGCGTAAATATTATTTAGAATTTATTTTAAATATGCAAACTGTTTCACCGGAGGCCTTAAAGAATTCCATAGTAGAATTTGGGGAGGATTTAGAGATTTCTCAAACCCCACAGGATAACGATGTTAAGGGCAGGGATTTTAGGATACGTATATATACCGAAGACCCCACTATTATATTCGATACCTGTGCCCAATTTGGCCGGTTAAAGTCAATAAAGATAAATGAAGCCACAACTTGAGCAGAACATAAGCGACATAAATTGTCTGCTCATTGAACGAGGAGGTATATAAATGGCAAAGGCATTAGTTATCTATTATTCTCGAACGGGTAATACCAAAAAGATGGCAGAGTCTGTTGCTGAAGGTATTAAGAATGAGGGCCTTGAGGTAGTTGTAAAAGAAGCCAAAAATGTGGATGTCGACGAATTATTAAAGTATGATGCGATAGCTATCGGTTCACCAACTTATTACGGGACAATGGCTTCCCAGATTAAAAAACTATTGGATGATTCAGTGAAATTCCACGGTAGACTCGAGGGCAAGGTTGGCGCTGCCTTTGCCTCTTCTGCTAATGTGGGCGGTGGTAATGAGACTGCAATTTTAGATATCTTGAACGCTATGCTCATTCATGGTATGATTATTCAGGGTGATCCTCAGGGAGACCATTATGGTGCAGTAGCCATCGGTGCACCGGACTCCCGCGCAACCCAGCAATGCGTAAGATTAGGTAGCAGGGTTGCTAAATTGGTTAAAAGGCTGAAATGAATCCCGTTAGAAATAGTGTTATAGCGGGAGAAAGGGAAGATTTCTAACGGGATGAATGTAGTAATTTTTGTGACTGCGGCAAATAAGAAAGAAGCAGAGAAGGTCGCCTCTGCCTTAATCAAAGAGAAATTAGCTGCCTGCGTGAATATTATTGAAAATTTGCATTCAATGTTCTGGTGGCAGGGTAAAGTTAATAGGCTTAAAGAAGTGCTTTTGATAGTCAAGTCCAAAAAGACGCTTATGAATAAATTGATAAAAAAGATAAAGTCACTGCACAGTTATGCAGTGCCGGAGATTATTGCCCTGCCGATTGTTGCCGGCGATAAGAAATATTTGAAATGGATAAATGAGTCTACAAGGTAATTCCCTCGGTTTTATAGGCGCATTCTTAGGCGGAGTATTGGTGAGTTTTTCTCCGTGCGTGTATCCCCTCGTTCCTATAACTTTGGGTTTTATCGGTGTTAAGGCAGGTTCCTCGCGCCTGAGGGGGTTAATCTTAAGCCTGGTTTATGTATTGGGCCTGGCGATTACTTATTCTATATTAGGGCTGATTGCTTCGCTTAGCGGTAGATTATTCGGACAGATTTCCAGCCATCCTATTTCTTACTTGCTCATAGGCAATGCCTGCATTATTGCCGGGTTGTCTTTCTTTGATATCATTAATATAAGCTTTACGGGTATACACCTGCAAAATAAGATTAAAATGAAGGGCAATACTCTTTCGGTATTGCTTCTGGGCCTGGCTTCGGGATTGATAGCCGGTCCCTGCACAGCGCCTGCCTTAGGCACAATTTTACTTTATGTAGCTACCAAACAAAATATATTTTATGGCGCAAGTTTATTATTTGTTTTTGCTTATGGAATGGGGTTTTTATTAATCTTAGTAGGGACCTTTAGCGCTGTTTTTGTAAATCTGTCTAAATCTGGAATTTGGCTTATGCGGATAAAGAAACTTTCGGGTTTTATAATGCTTGGCGTCGGTGAATATTTTTTGATTAGAGCTGGGAGGGCGATGTGGTAAACCCCGTTAGAAACACTGCGCAAATAAGGGCTATGATGGTTTCTAACGGGGTAAAAAAGATATTTTTTACCATTTTATCTTTAATATTAGTGCAAAACTTTTTATTTGCCGCGCAACCACTACGAAACAAAACCCCTGAATTGGCCCCTAATTTTAACCTATTAGATTTAGAGAATAAAGAATTTTCCCTGTCAGATTTTAAAGGTAAACCCACAATATTGTTTTTCTGGACGACATGGTGCCCTCACTGCCGAAAAGAATTAAAGCAACTGAATACTACGCATGCGCAGTTTTTAAAGGATGGCGTAGAGTTGGCTGCGATAAATGTAGAGGAGCCAGTGGAGAAAGTACAAAGTTTTATGCAAAGATACCCTTTCTCCTATAAGGTTCTTTTAGATAAAGATGCTACAGTTGCCAGAGATTATGGGATATTAGGTGTACCTACCTACATCTTTATTGATAAAGAAAGCCGCCTTGTTTCCTACAGTTATTATTTCTCGCAAGAAAAATATAAAGATATAATCTCAAAATAAATACCCATGCAAACCTGCCTATTATTAGATTTATATGAATTAACTATGGCGCAAAGCTATCTTATTTATAAAAGGAATGCTTTTGCTACCTTTGATTTGTTTGTTAGGGGGCTTCCTGAAAATCGCACGTATCTGGTTGCCTGCGGATTGGAAGATGCCTTAAATTATATAAAAGGTTTAAGGTTTAGTAGAGAAGATTTGGAATATTTAAAAAGGCAGAAGATTTTCTCTGCTGATTTCCTTAATTATTTAATGAGATTTAGATTTAAAGGGGATATCTGGGCAATCCCCGAAGGCACCATATTTTTTGCCAATGAGCCGATTATACGCGTTACAGCTTCAATTATTGAAGCCCAAATTATTGAAAGTTTTCTGTTGAATACGATAAATTTACAGACGATGATTGCCAGCAAAGCCTCGCGTGTGGTCCAAGCTGCAAAGGCAAGAGGCGTGTATGATTTCTCTTTAAGGAGGACGCACGGCGCCTCTGCCGGGATAAAAGTACCACGCGCCTCATTTTTAGCAGGATTCAGCGGAACATCTTGCGTATTAGCAGGAAAATTATATAAAATACCCATTACAGGAACTATGGCGCATTCGTATGTTATGTCCTTTAAGCATGAACTGGATAGTTTTCTTGCTTACAGCAATACTTTTCCTGCACGCACAATCCTGCTTGTGGATACTTACGATACAAAAAAAGGCATTGAAAACGCGATACGGATAGGGCTATATCTTAAGGCCATAAAATACCGACTACGCGGTATAAGATTAGACAGCGGCGATATTGCTGTCTTATCTAAATTAGCCCGAAGGCAACTGGATAGGGCAGGCCTGGATTATGTGAAGATTTTTGCCAGCGGTAATTTAGATGAATTCAGGATAAAAGAATTACTCGCTAAGGGCGCTCAAGTAGACAACTTCGGGGTAGGGACCAATATGGGAACCAGCGTTGATGCGCCATCGCTGGATGTTATATATAAAATAAGCGAGGTTAGTAACGAAAACGGAGATTTCCTGCCCACAATGAAATTGAGTAAAGGCAAGGTAAACTATCCGGGCAGAAAACAGGTTTTTAGGATCCAAGATAAAAGGGGGAGATTTACAAAAGATATCTTGGGTTTAGAAAAAGAAAAGATTAAGGGTAAGCCTTTATTAATAAAAGTAGTGGAGGAAGGCAGGGTAATTTACAGGTTGCCTTCGCTAGAAAAGATAAGAATATCAGTTAAAAATAATCTTTCGAAATTTCCCGAAGCTATGAGAGAAATATATTCCCGCTACGAATACCCGGTTATAATCAGCCCCCAATTAAAGAAATTAAGGCGCACCTTAGCTTCTCAATTAGAAAAAAGACAATAAGTGAGGACATAAGTTATGCGCTCATTAAATGGATAAGAGGATAGATAACCTTATTAAGAATTGGCAGAAGAGAAATATTGCTGGGCTTTATTGCGATAATAAAGACCGGGCAACCGAGAAGTTATTAGAAATTATCCCTGTGTCTGGTAGCGTCGGTTTTTCCGGCTCAGTAACCCTGGATCAATTAGGCATAGTTAAGTGTTTAGATGCGCGGAGTAACAAAGTGTTTAACCCTTATAAAGCAGGTATGAACCGAGAGGAAAGCTTAGGATTAAGGAGACAAGGTGCTTGCGCGGATTATTATTTGGCCAGCCCCAATGCTATCTCTGAAAGAGGAGAATTAGTTTTCTTTAGTGCTTATGGCAATCGCACGGCAGGGATTTCTTATGCCAAGAATGTTATTATTGTCGCAGGCATCAATAAAATTACACCTAATATTCAGGAGGCATTAAAGCGGGCAAGAGAATATGCCACACCCCTTAATTGTAAACGTCTTAATTGGAACAGTCCTTGTTTTAAAGACGGCATCTGCCGGGAAGATTTCTGTCTTTTTCCGGAATATAAACGGATGTGCTGTCAGATTCTGATTATCGAGGCAGAGGTTACGCCCAATAGGCTAAAAGTAATTTTGGTGGGAGAGAACCTGGGATTTTAGGGACGGTTCTCGAACGACTTGAGAACCGTCCCTACCATTCAGATGAGAAACCTAAAAGGTTTAGCAACAGGTATAGGAAGTTTACCGCATAAGGATATAGAGGCAGCTTTGGATTTAATCTTTAAATACACGCCTCATATTCCATTTTGGCCGCAATTACCTAAGCGAGATATCCGCGAAGGGATGATTGTCCAATTCAGCGAGAATTTTCCCTGTTTAAAAGTAACGCATGATGGTCTGTTCTTTGATGGAAACTATCAGGAAAAAGCATTAGAGACTTTTTATGAGAGGATAATTAATAATGACGTAGATTATTTCAGGATCAGCCCTGATTTTGCTTTAGGTTTACATAAATTTTATCAAAGGCTGGAACGATTCGGCCTAAAAGAAGCAGAATTTATTAAATGTCATATTACGGGCCCATTTACCTTCGCTGCCAGCATAAAGGATGAAAAAGGTGTCGTGCTTTTACATAACGCAGTGTTTATGCAGGCAATCTTAAAGGGTCTGTCTATGAAAGCCCTCTGGCAGATTAAGCTTTTTGAGAAATTTGGCAAAAAGATAATTTTTTTTATAGATGAGCCATATCTTGGTAGCTATGGTTCTGCGTACACGCCGATAAACAAGGAGGACGTAGTTAGAGGTTTAACTGAGGTTGTGGATGGGATAAAATCAACCGATGTATTAGTCGGCGTGCACTGCTGCGGCAATACCGATTGGTCTATTTTGACGCAGGCCAAGGGTATAGACATTATTAGTTTCGATGCCTTTGGTTTTCTGGATAAAGTTATGCTTTATGCGAATAACCTAAAGGAATTTATGGACAGAGGAGGCATTCTTTGCTGGGGTATAGTGCCAACACTGGAGTTTACGGATAAAGAAACGATAGATTCATTAATAGGAAGGATTAAGGACGGCATAAATGTATTAACCAAGAAAGGCGTAGATGAGGATTTATTGTTAGATAATCTGTTGATAAGTCCTAGTTGCGGACTGGGTACACTGGATACTAAGAAGTCAGAGAAGATATTTAAACTGCTTTCAGAAGTATCCTTATCTATAAGAAAAACCCCCTAAAAATAAATTGTTTGACAAATTAATCTAAAAATTATATTATATAGAAGTCTTTTTTCTCTTTTAGGAAGATAAAATTAAATGAAGGAAATTCGTATTCATGCCCGCGCAGGCCAAGGCGCAATCACTACCGCAGCATTATTGGGCTATGCCTATTTTTTAAAAGGGATGTATCCTTATGCCTTTCCCAATTTTGGCGCAGCCAGGATGGGCGCACCGATGAATGCCTTTGTGCGCGTAGATGCCAAACCCGTGCGCCTACGCAGTCAAATTTATGAACCGGATTATGTAATGGTTGTGGATGCGACCCTGATGCGCGGTTTCAATTGTTTTTCCGGTCTTAAAGAAAATGGTATTGCCATTATTAATGAGAAAGAAGGTGCAGAAATCCCTAAAGTAAAGGCAAAGCAAAAAATATTTGTGGTTCCCGCTACTGAGATTGCCTTAAAGACTATAGGTCGACCTTTAGGTAATACTGCTTTAATCGGAGCATTTGCTGCGGCCACAGGTGAGTTAGATTTGGATACTCTGTTAGAAGCAATTAAGAAGAGATTCTCAGGTAAAGCTCAGGAAGGAAATATTCAAGCGGTTACTCAAGGATACGAATATATCAAAAAGAATAAAATAGGCTAGTTACAAGTTATAAGTTATGGGTTATGAGTTGAAAACCAATAACCAATAACCAATAACTCTGCCGAAACGGAGTGGAGGCAGCAGATGTTCGGGCCGTTAGTAGTAAAACCATCTAAAAGTAAAGGCGATAAGACTGGATCTTGGAGAGTAAAGTTAAGACCTAAGTATCTCCAGAAGAATTGTATCGCCTGCAAGATGTGTGCCTTAATTTGTCCGGAAGGCTGCATACAAGGCAAAGAGAAGAATACCTACATATCCGATTATAATTACTGCAAAGGCTGCGGACTCTGCGCACAAGTCTGTCCTAAAGCTGATATCGTGATGATAGAGGAGGGTTCTGAAGGAGAAAAGAAGTGAAACAATTTTTAGAGGGGTCACGCGCGGTTGCGGAAATAGTAAAGTTGTGTAAACCCGGGGTTATTTCTGCTTATCCCATCACACCGCAGACACACATTGTAGAAGAATTAGCCCAGATGGTCGCTAACGGCGAGCTTAACGCCCAGTTCGTCAACGTAGAGAGCGAACATTCAGCAGCGTCAGTAGTATTAGGCGCTGTAGCTACAGGCGTACGCGCTTTTACCGCTACCAGTTCGCAAGGTCTGCTTTATATGGCAGAGGTGCTTTTTAACATTTCCGGACTGCGCCTGCCTTTGGTTTTGACTTGTGCTAATCGGGCAATATCCGCACCCATTAACATCTGGAATGACCAGCAGGATTCGGTATCGCTGCGCGATAGCGGATGGATTCAGTTTTATGCCGAAAATATCCAGGAGGCGGCAGATCTACATTTGCTGGCTTATCGATTGGGTGAAGATAAATCTATAATGCTTCCGGCAATGGTCTGTATGGATGGTTATACCTTAACGCATGGTATGGAGACAGTAGATATCCCGACGCAAGGAGAGGTAGATAAATTTCTCCCGTCTTATAAACCTTTATATAAACTTGACCCCGCCGAACCGCTGACCATGGGTCTATTAGCCGACCCGGATTATTATCTGGAAACCCGCTTTGCCATTCAGGAGACTTTTAAAGAAGTATTAAAGATGATTCCCAAAATAAGCGAAGAATTTAAAAATCGCTTTGGCCGGGATTATAAAGATGGTTTGGTTGAGGAGTATTGTACCAAAGACGCAGAAAAGGTAATTGTAGCTATGGGTTCGGTTTGCGGTACCATAAAAGAGGTGGTAGACGCACAAAGAGCAAAAGGCAAAAAGGTAGGTTTATTAAAGATTATCTCTTATCGGCCCTTTCCTTACGCGAAAGTAGATGATGCATTAAAAGATATTCCCCGGATTGCGGTTTTAGATAAGGCAGTATCCCTGGGTGCCTATGCGCCTTTAGCAGTAGAGATAAAGGCCACCTTCTTTGGCAAGAAAAAATCCCCTAAACTAATCAGTAGCTTCATCGCCGGATTAGGGGGCAGAGATATCACTTTTGAGTCAGTGAAAGAAATATTTACCAAATTAAACCGGAAAGAAGTGAATCTAGAATTTATTGATTTAAAACCCGAGCTCCTGAAAGAAGAATATGGAGTATAATCCTTTGTTTAAGCCTGGACATACTGCCTGCGTTGGCTGTGGCCAGGCCGTTGCCGCACGGTTAGTAATAGAGGCAGCGGGAAGTAACACTATTGTGGTAAACAATACTGGCTGCCTCGAAGTTTTCTCGACAAAATATCCGGAAACCGCATGGGGGGTGCCGTGGATACATTCATTGTTTGAAAATGCAGCTGCGGTTGCCTCAGGAGTAGAAGCTGCGCTTATTTATTTAGGTAAGTCACCGCCGAATGGCGGGATGCCGCCAATTACGCCTACGGCGGATTCCGCCAACGGCGGAAAGGCGGCAAAAGATACAATTAACGTAATTGCCCAGGGAGGCGATGGCGGAACAGCTGATATTGGCCTTCAGGCCTTGTCAGGAATGTTAGAGAGGGGCCATAATATTTTGTACTGCTGTTATGATAATGAGGCCTATGAGAATACCGGTGTGCAGAGGAGCGGACTGACGCCTTATGCTACAAATACAACTACAACTCCACCCGGAACAAAATCCATTGGCAATATCCGTCCCAAAAAACCTATGCCTGAAATTGCCAATGCCCACGGGATAGCGTATGTTGCTACTGCTTCAGCCGGGTTTCCTCAGGATATCCAGAGGAAAGTCAAAAAGGCAATGAGCATAAAAGGGCCAAAGTATCTACAGATTCACGTGCCTTGCCCATTGGGTTGGCGCCACGGCCCGGAGCTTACGCTTGAGGTGGCTAAATTAGCAGTGGAAACCGGCCTTTATCCGCTCATTGAATACGAAAACGGTAAATTAACCGCAGTGCGTAAGATTCAACCTAAGCCAGTGGAAGAATATCTAAAAGTTCAGGGTAGATTTAAGCACCTGCTTAATAATCCGGAAGAAATTAAAAAAATCCAGGCCATCGCAGATGCTAATATAGAGAAATATAACCTTAAAGTGAAACCCGGGGCTACCTAACCAGGAGGTGCGTATGGGCAAACAAGCCAGGGCTATTGTGGATTTAAGCCTAAAAGAGCTGGTAAAAGATTTGAATAAGGCGTACGCAGATGAATGGTTGGCATTTTATCTTTATTGGTATATGGCCCAGACTGTTTCTGGCAAGTCTTATGAGGGCATCAGTGAATTTTTGATGAAGATTGCCAAAGAAGAACTGGAACATGCCCAAGAGCTATCTGATTTAATCATTAAGTTAGGGAGCTTACCTATTGCCAATCCCATGGAATTAGAAAAAAATGCCAATACACCGTATATGATGCCGCCCAAGAATACTTCGGATATAAACAGGATTATACGTATAGTCATGGAAGTTGAGGCAGGCGCAATTGATATCTATAATAAAATTGCCAAAAAGACACTGGGTAAGGATAACGTTACCTATCAATTGGTAACGCATATATTATCCGAAGAGGTAGACCACGAGGAGATGTTTGAGAATTTATTGGAGAGATAGAGTTAATTTCCAATATCCAATAAATACCAATGAATGTCCAATTTCCAATTAATCAATTGGACATTGGGATTTGGGGTTTAATTGGGATTTAGTACTTATTGGTAATTGGGATTTAAACTGTATTAAGATGGAGGTTAAAACGAGATGGCAAAGGTAAGCGTAGATGCTTCGACTTGCGTGGGTTGTGGTTTATGCGAACAGTCTTGCCCTGAGATATTCGAGGTCGGAGGCGATGGTATTGCCCATGTGAAGGCACAGAGCTGCGCTTTACATAATATTCAGGAAGTATCCGAGCAATGTCCGGTCAATGCTATTAAGATAAGCTAGTATCCGGATAACTGCGCTTTTCTTTTTAACTCCTGAAGGAATCTACTAAAATACTCTTCTCTTTTCTGCAACAGCAGTTTTTTAGCAAACTCGGGTTTTTCCTCTCTAAATTTGTTTTCATCCACAGGAATTTTCGATTTTAATTTAATAATATAAAAACCTGAAGGCATTTCGATTATCCCGCTATGAGCATCTTCCTTTAGGTCAACAGCCGCCGTAAAGAAATTATCCGATGCCCCTATACCCTCTATATAACTACCGTATCTAAAAAAGTTAGTAGAGCCTGATTTTAATCCATAAATTTTAGCAATTTTATCAAAATCTATGGATTTAGGATTAGCCCTTTCCTTAATAGGTATAGG
>DCOU01000046.1:12195-13415 GCA_002322525.1 Candidatus Omnitrophica bacterium UBA1562
AGGGCTATCCCTGTGGGATTAGTTTTGTATGCCGTTTTTAATTCTTTCAAGGCATCTTCTATTTTTTGTTGGGCAGTATCCTTAGCCTTTTCTTTGATAAACGCTTCCTTTACTTTGTCTTTTATCCTCTCAAAATCAGGAATATGTGATTCTTTCCTTTCTTTAAGCCGTAAGATATAATAATATTTATCGATGTATATAGGCGGAGCAAATTCGCCTATTTTTAATTTTGAGATCAAGCTTAAGATTTGCGGTGACCAACCAATGCCCGGCATAGGATCTGTTTGACTAAACAAACCTGTTTCTTTCACTTCGAGGTTAAGCTCCTTTGCCGCATTAGTAAAATCCTCTTTTTTGCTTAAACGCAAAGCCAGTTTTCTTATCTTATCTTTTATGGCTGTTTCGTTTTTATCTTCCGAGGCCAAAGAAATGTATTCTATATTAAAAGAAAGAGGCTGTTTAAATTGAAATGAATTTTTTATGAAATAATCTTTGATTTCTTCCTCCGTTGCAGTTATGTCTTTTATAAAATCAGATGGGAGACTGGCGATATAGTAAAGGTTTATCTGTTCGTTTAACTTTTGATATTCTTTTTTAATTTCCTCTTCGTTTAAATTTAAGTTACCCGTAATCTCTTTATAAAGTTTGGAGAGGATGAGGGTTGAGCGCGTCTGTTCTTCGAAAATGCGGGGCTGGGTGCGAAATTCGTATCGAAGCATTTGGGAATATATCTGGTTATCGAATTGTCCCTTTTTCGTTTGAAAGAACGGATAGCTCTGGATTAGTTCTATAACTTCCTGGTCAGTTGTTTTTATCTTGCGTTTTTTTGCCTCCGCTAACAATACTAACCTATCCCATACTAAAGATTCTAAGTTTAATTTTTTTTCTATCTCCGAAAGATTATCGCCAAATTGAATAATGGCCTGATTTCTTACTGCATCCAGGGCATCTTTATATTCTAGTTCGGACACTTTTCTACCGGATATTTTACCCGCATAAGTTGTCTCTTGTTTGCTGCGCATAAAGCTGCCAAAGCCCCAGAAGACAAATGCCGGCAAAATTAATATTATCAGGATAATCCATATCTTTTTTGCGGTTTTCTTCTTGCGCAGTCTTTTAAGCATTGAGCACCTTAAGCTTTGGTTTAGCGAAATCCCGCGAGTGCATCAAAATTATCTAGAAAGGATAGGTCTTCCCATCCTTATGGGAAGGGCCTTATC
>DCOU01000053.1:0-4672 GCA_002322525.1 Candidatus Omnitrophica bacterium UBA1562
CCTCACCTCCAGGGTAAGTATACCATACCCCCCTACCCTATATCAAGTAAAATCGCCTTCGGCGAAGCTTCTGGCGATTTTGCGCCAACCCCCCATATTCTCCTCTCTCACCTCACAACAAACTCCGGATATGGACATTCAATGGTCGCGGCTGAACCATAATTTGCAACACATCTAGCAATAAAATTGACGGCAAAAAAGACATTTATGTTTATTAAAGCAAAGATTTATTAATAAAGAGGCTGACTGACTTTACAATTTCATCTACCTTGTTCTTTAATGGCTCAGATACCGATTCGCCGAATGAGGTATCCTTGACCTGTATACCAACTACGTATATCTTGGTCTTTAGTCCCAATTTTTTGGAAAGTTCAAATACGTTCTTTAGATTAAGTTCATGCGTAGAAATAATAGAATTATCTATTTTATACTCTATATCTTTTAGCTCGCTTATTTTAACTTCTCCAACATCTAAACCTGCATTAATACCATCGATAACAAGAGCTACATCGTAATCTTGTAACCTATGAATCAAATCAAAACTAGCACTGCCAAAATTTAAATAATCTATTCCCTCTCTTTTATAAAACCTAAGGAGAGATTCCAGAATTATTATTCCTATTCCGTCATCTCTCCTTAAAGTATTACCTATACCAATTACTGCTAATTTTATAGGCATTTTGGCTTCGCTTATGTGTCAACTAAAAACACTAGCCACTTCCTAGGCTATCTCTAAAATCCCAGTGCCTACAAGCCAGATAAACATACCAAACCAATAAATTCGAAATTTCTTTATTATTAAGGAAGAAAACATTTTTAGGATTTTAATACCGCTTCACGACGGCAACGGGGACAGAGAACTTTTATACGATCGGAACGCATAAATTCTTCTTTAGGCAAGAGTCCTTCTTTTAAGGCAAGACCCAAATTTCTTAAATAGAACAACATAAGCGAGGCATTGGAAAAACAAAGTGGCCCTAATCTCTTAGCCACCCATAATATCTGATCTTTGGGCACAATATTTTCACCGCAACAATCACAGACTGCGAATTCTTTTTCTATTGTTTGTTTAAGTTCGCTTCTTTTTCCGGTTGTGGCTAAATCGAATTCGTTAGAAAGTATAATACCTTTTTCGGTTATGCAATTGGCCTGACATTGTCCGCAAAATATACACGTATCCCAATTAACCGTTAAAATCCGCTTGCCCTTTACATCCTGCATATCTATTGCCCTTGCCGGACAGACCTGAAAACAAGCGCCACAACCTACGCAATCATTTTCGTGAAACTCAGGACGACCACGAAATCTTTCGTAGGGCTTATGAGGTTCGTAAGGAAAACGGCTGGTATATGGCCCTTTAATAAGTGCCCTGATTGCTTCTTTTAATTCTCTTAACTTCGGATATCTCATTGTAGTTCGTAGTTACGCTCACTTCTGTTCGCTTTAGTTCGTAGTTCATGGCTTTTTTACTACGAACTATGAACTATCAACTATTAACTCCTTTGTCTTCTGCATATTTATCGCAGACTGATTTTCCCCAGAGTTTCACTCCGGACTTATGCGCGCCTCGGGCAAGGGCGTGCGCTGAGACAGGAGCGGTTAATATTATAAACAGGATACACAAAATTGCCTTTATCCCCGCGGCAGTAAATCCTTTAAACAAAAATAAACCAAGCAGAATACTACATGTTCCCAGGGTAACGCATTTTGTAGAGGCCTGAAGCCTATTATAGACATCCGGCAATCTAATTAGACCGAGACAACCAAAGAAATCAAAAGTAAGACCGACAATTATAAAAAACATACCTATTGTCTCATTCATCAAAATTTCTCCCTTCAAGATATTTAGCCAAAGCTAAGGTAGAGATAAAACTCTGCAATGCCCAGGCAATACCAATATCTATGTACCAGTCTCTGCCCGTGGGTATTCCTAATATTGCGCAAAAACCCAAAACTAATATTCCTAAAATATCGATAGCCACCGCCCTATCTGCAGGGGTGGGGCCTTTTATAATACGCCAGAGGCAAAATAAGGCACAGAAAAAAAGTATGGAAAAACAGCGTTTTAGAAGAACAGACTGCCATTCTAATAAAGAAGGTAAGGGATAAAAAATAATTACTCCGAAAATAAGTATAATTATTATTAACCCTATAAAGTAGCGTAATCGTCTCATCCCGTTAGAAACCCCACGTTATATTTAGTCCCATTATAAACTTTTCATTTCCTACAATATTAAAGTTTCTAACGGGACTCATTCGAAAATCCTTCTTAATATATCTTCAAATACCTTTACAATAATCTCTGTAGCCTTCTGCATATCTTTATCTCTGACATTAATCCAGTGGATGTACAAAAAACCGTTTTCTTCGTCTATGTCCACGCTCATCGTGCCGGGAGTAAGGGTAATGGAATTTGCCAAAAAGGTCAAACCCGTATCTGATTTTAAGGTAGTTTTTACCTTAACAATACCGGGATTAATAGGTAAATCCGGATGGACCACGCGATATGCCACATCAATATTCGCCTTTATGCACTCCCAGATAAATAAAGGAATATAGTAAAGAAACCAAAGATAACGGCTGATGTGCTTAAATAGATGCGGCCTTTTCACAAACATATCGCCGGTCATAAAAGAAACAAAACCAGAAACTAAAATACCGATAATTAAATGTTGTGGGTCTGGTGGCCAAGCGAGAAATGTCCAGATTAAGAGTGCAAGTATAAATAAAATAATTTGGCTTTTTTTCATCTTAGTGCACCAAAAACTGCTTCTTTATAACCATTACCTAATAATAAAACATTAACTGCTGATTGCAAAAAAGGTTTAAATAAAGGCGCTATCAATAAACCGCTAATCACGCAAATAATCCCCAAAAGTATCATGGATAATTTCATTAGCCCTGGCGCCTCTCTTATATTCTGCCTTGCTTCGTTGATTTTCCCAAAAAATGTAAACTTAAGAAATTTTAAATAGTAAGCCAAGGTTAAAATGCTTATCAATATAGCCACCACACTAGATACAAAATAGCCCGCCTGTATTGCAGCGATAATGATGATTAATTTACTCCAAAACCCGCCTAAGGGAGGAATGCCTGATATCGCCATTGAACCCAAGAGGCTTGTATATCCGGTAACAGGCAAAGAACGGCTTAACCCGCCCAATCTGTTTAAGTTGCGTGTATGGGTAGAATACTCAATAGCTCCGGAATTTAAAAAGAGCAAAGATTTAAAAACAGCGTGATTAAATAGGTGGAATAATCCGCCCAAAATAGCCAAAGGCGTGCCTATTCCTAGGGCAAATATAATATAGCCTATTTGACTAATGCTAGAGTAGGCAAACATCCTTTTTATATCAGTTTGAGCTATAGCTAAGAATGCACCTACTACCATTGATATCATACCTAAAACTATTAAAACAAAGAGTAACCGACTGGAAACTGTCAAGATATTAAAGAAGACTCTGCAAAGAGCATAAATACCCAGAGTCTTTATGAATACTCCTGAAAGCATAGCTGATATAGGTGCAGGTGCAGAAGGATGCGCATCAGGAAGCCAGGCATGAAAAGGAACTAGCGCTGTTTTTAAACCAAAACCCGCCAAAAACAACACTGCTACGAAACTAACCATCATCCCCGCAGGCTTACCAGATAAACTTAAAGAAATATCCGCCATATTTAAAGTAGAGGTATAACTATAAAGTAGGGCAATTCCTAAAAGTATAAAACTAGAGGCAACTGAACCCATTACCGCGTATTTGAAAGACGCCTCTAATTCTTCCGCCTCAGTCCCAAAGGCAACCAGCGCGTAACTGGCGATAGATGCAATCTCTAAGAATACAAATAGATTAAATAAATCACCAGTAATAATTATGCCGTTCATACCAGCCAACATCAGCATAAATAAGGTATAGAATCTATGCTTATCTGTATATCTTTCCATATAATTAACAGAATATAAAGTTACCAGAAAACTCACCAAATTTACCGTAACCAACATAAAAGAAGTCAAGCCATCTAAAACCATACAGATTCCTATGGGCGGTATCCAACCTCCTACTTTGTAAACAAGAATTTTATGGACAAAAACTTGGGGAATAGAATATAGTGAAAATATTAATAAACTCAATGTGCCTAAATTAGCCAAAAGATCACTAAGATTCTTTATTCTTTTCCCAAAAAGCGAAATCAGGAATGCCGTACCTAAAGGAATAATCACAAAAAAAGGTAATATCATCCTCTTAATCTCCTAATTTTAGTAATATCAAAGGTGCCGTATTTCTCATAAATTCTTATGGCAATAGCCACAAGCAATGCCGTAACCGCAAGGCCAATCACAATAGAAGTCAAAACCAAGGCTTGAGGTAAAGGGTCAACCATATTTAAGATTGCCTGATCTTTAGCTAATATGGGTGCACGGCCGTGTGCGCGATAACCGATTAAAACAAAAAATAAATTCACCGCATACTCAATAATCCCCAGGCCTATAATAATCTTGATAATATTTCTTTTTCTTAATACACAGTAAAGCCCGATGCAAAATAAAACAAAACACAGGATATATTCACTCATCCCGCCCTTCCTTCTTTACACTACTATGTTAATTTTTGACCTTATTTTACTATTATTAAAAAGATAAGTCATTGTTTAGCAATAAGTTAAGAAAACTTTATCC
>DCOU01000053.1:4718-13961 GCA_002322525.1 Candidatus Omnitrophica bacterium UBA1562
CATTTTTAACAAAGTCGTGCTTCTTTATTTACCCCGCCCTTCATTAATTTGTTTAAAACATTAATCTTAGGAAGGGCGGGACTCATTCCTTTTCTCCCCAATCCTTTAAACCCCGTTAGAGATAGGAAACATTATTTCTTGGCTATTTGTTTGAGTTGTTCCCGTTATCTTTATTAAAACGGTTAATCTCTAACGGGGTAAATAAAACTAACACTGTAAAGATGGCAAATAGCCCTGCCCCCACTTTAAGAGATATAGCAATATTGCATAAAGGAATAATACCGGCACTGAATAATGCGAAAGGGCTCCCCTTGTGTAAGAAAAAATTAAAGAAGAAGTATCCGCCTAAAAAGCCCAGTAATGCGATTGACAAAAACATAATAGCACCTAAGCTCTCTAAAATAGAGGCTTGAGCTTGAGATAGTTTTTTCAAGGCAACTTCCTTACCAAAGGCAAGCATCAAATGGATAAAAGAAAGCGCAATAATTACTCCGCCTGCAAACCCACCTCCCGGGCTGATATGTCCATGTAAAACAATATATATTCCATAGAGCAATATTAGGCCCACGGTCAATCGGGTGATGGTTTTAACGATTAAAGTCATTCCTTTTTCAGGATTTTTCATTTTTTATTCTACCCACTTTTCTCATCACCGCTAATACACCCATCACTGCGGTAAAAAGAATGGTTGCCTCTCCCAGGGTATCATAACCTCTAAAGTCTAAAATTATAGAAGCAACGATATTGGCTGCACCTGTTTTTTCTAATCCTTTATCAATATATTCCTGGGCTACCCTCATCGTCGGTTGACCAAATTTAGGTAAATCTTTAAAGGCAAAGTAAGCACATATCAAAAATATTCCGATAAATAATAGTGTGGAGATGGTATTAAATAACCAACGTCCATCTCTTATCAAAGGCAGGTCTTTATTTATTGTCGCACGTATAAGTATAATCAGGCATAAGATTTCTACAACGAGTTGGGTGATGGCTAAATCCGGAGCCTTCAAAATTAAAAAGGCCATAGATAACCCTAAGCCTACTGCCCCTACTGCAATTACGCTAGAGAGCAAGTCCTCAATTTGAACCGCTACTACTGCGGCAAAAACCATAAATAATAGGAGTAATTGGAGTTCCATTTGTAGTTCTTTTGTTCTACAGTTCTATGGTTCTTTTGTTCTGATGTATATAACTATCGAACTTAAGAACACTAGAGCAGTAGAACCATAAATAATCCCATCATCCCTAAAAGCATCCACACTAAATAAGTAGGCAAAACCCCGTTATGCAGATATTGAAGGGATTTACCGATACCAAAGACAATATTTTTACCTTGTTCATAGATATCGAAAAGGCCTGCTTCAGCTCTTTTATATATTGCACCTAACACTCTCAATTCTTTTATAGTATTATAAAATTCTGTGCCGGTAACTCTATCCTGTTTTAAATCAATAGCCTCTCCGCCTACAAAAGCGGTATCTTGGCGCATAGTCGGCCTCAGCCCTTTTAATTTAAATATTAAAAGGCCTAAGACTAAACCAATGATGACAAGTAGAGTAGATAATCCAGCATACCAGGTCCCTATAAAAGTGACGCCCTTGACTGCCGGAAGGATAAAGTATTTAAGTGGGACCTCGTAAGCAAATACGCCAAATATCACACAGATAATAGCCAGTATCAGGCAAGGAAGCCACATCGTCCAGCTTACGTCGGAAGACTCCTTGGGTCTTGAATCTTTAGATTGGCCTAAAAAGGTAGCATGAATTAATTTCATAAAACTAGCCAAAGTTAGACCTGAACCGAACATCGCAGCCACTAAGCATAAGACACTCGCCAGTCGTAAGCGGTAAGTCGTAAGTTGTAAGTTATTAATTAAACCTTGATAAACCATCCATTTAGAGACAAAACCATTAAAAGGCGGGACGCCGGATATGGAAAGGCTGGCAATAAGTGCGGATATATAGGTAAGAGGCATAGTTTTAGCCAAACCACCGAGTTTATCTAGATCCGTAGTTCCTATCTTTTTTTCTACATTACCTGAAATAAGAAAAAGGTCTTGTTTATATATAGAATTGTTTAACATATGAAATATCCCGCCGGCAATGCCGATGGGATTACCTGTGCCTATGCCTAAAACCATATATCCTACTTGTGAAACTGCGTGGTAACCCAGGAGCCTTTTCATATTGTGTTGCACTAAAGCCATCATTACTGCAGCAATGATGGTGAAAGCTCCGATAAGCATCAAAAATATGTTTAAAGCCTCGTTCATCACAAATAAATCCAAGGAAATCCTGGCTAATAGATATATCCCTAATAATTTATCCAGCGATGCAGGTAAATATGCGACAACAGGAACCGGTGCATGTTTGGCGCAATCCGGAATCCAGGAATGAAACGGCATAGCACCGGCTTTAGCGAAACAAGCTACTGCAATACACAAATATGCCAAGACTGTTAGACCATTATTAAATTCTAATTTTATACTATCCATCTTGAGGGTGCCGGTCAAATAATAAATTATACCTATACCCAACAGCATTAATGCATCTGAACCGCCCACGATAATAAAAGTCTTCTTAGCTATGCTGCTCGCATCATCACCCATATTGATGAGAAGATAAAGGGTAAGCCCCAGAAATCCCCAGAACACCAATAGCAGGATAAGATTATTAGACAAAACAGCTCCTATTGATATAGCAGCGGTCAAAATAATATAAGCATAATATTGTATAAGTCCCCGCCTGCCTTTCACCCCGTTAGAAACTAATGCCTTAGCACTTTCGGTGTTTCTAACGGGGTTCATAAATCCTAAAGAGTAAATTATAGTCAAAACAGAGAATAGGCCTATGGCCAAAACCACAAAACTGTTCAGGTTATCTAATTTAAGCCATGGATAGAAATATTGTATCATTTTAGCTCTGAAATATTCTTTGCAATTGCTTTGGCATGATGAGAAATCTGTCCAGTAAAATCAAGAAGATTTAAAAACATGTTGCAGGCGCGAGGAAGACAAATGCCCTTCATGAGCCTTTGCGTATGCGTCTCTCTATATTTCTGAACGAGATTATCCACATGATCTTCTGTGCCACACAAAACACGCCTGGCAAAATTCTTATCGTTCATACCCAATGCCTTCTGGACATCTGCGAGCTCTGTTTCCACTGCATTATAGAGATGCTTATAATCATCCACGGCATCATCGCTAAAAAGCAGTTTCTCCTCTATTTTTATCTCAATCCTCTCAATCATATCCTTGATGTAATCGCCGATCTCTTCTAAATCCTCAACGATATTGCTCAAAAGCATAATATTCTTCTTATCATCAGCACCTTTACCTTCAGAAATAGCTACTAAAGACGAATTCAAATTCCTTTCCATGCCGTTTAGCCGTTCTTCATCCTTTAACACATTGGTTAAAATATCGGAGTCGTGTTTCATAAACCCGTCAAAGGTATTCTTTAGCATAGATAAAGCCAATTCTGCCATTTGATTTATCTTTTCTCTTATAATAACTAAGTTTTCCATGGGACTACAAACTATGACTTACAACCTATAATCTTTTTTAACTTCTCTGTCTTTTCCTGCGACAATTTTATCAGGTCCCAGCCGTTCATAATTTTTTTATCACTATGTTTATCTAAAACTATCAATCTTTCCGTACAGCAATAACAAGGGTCAACTGCTGCCAGAGTAATTGCTGCGTCGGAAAGTGTCCCGCCCACTGCGGCGACTTTATTGGAAGCCACATTCATATAACTGGGAGCGCGAATCTTATGCCTAACCGGCCGGTTTGTGCCATCGCTTCTGACATAATGAAAACATTCGCCTCTGGGCGCTTCAACATGCCCTATACCCTCTCCGGACGGTATATCCTTTACATTCGCATCAATTTCACCCTTAGGCATCTTATCTAAGCATTGACGGATAATACTAATTGACTCATATAGTTCTAAAATTCTCACTATTGTCTTAGCGAATATATCGCCATCCTCTTCTACAATCACATTCCAGGAGACCTTATCATATGCACCGTAAGGGTCGTCTTTACGCACATCTATATTAATCCCCGAAGCTCTGGCAGTAGGGCCTACAACAGCCCAATCAATTGCTTGTTGCTTAGTTAAAATTCCTATGCCTTTAAGCCTGGCCTTTATTACCGGATCATCCATCACTGCACCTTTGAACATATCCACTGCTGGAAGCAAATCATCGAGTGTCTTCTTTAAGATAGATATATCTTCATCTTTTATATCGCGCCTGACTCCGCCTATTTTCATCATCGCATAGTGATTGCGATTGCCGGTAATCATTTCGAACATATCCAGTATCGGTTCTCGATAACGCCAAGCCCACATCCAGACGGTATTGTATCCGATAAAGTGGCCTGCCAGTCCCAACCACAATAGGTGACTATGAATCCTCTCCATTTCCGCAATAATTGTGCGTATAAAAAGAGCTCTTTCGGGAACTTCTATCTTTGCCAAATCCTCCATGGCATTTACATAGGCAAAAGGATGAGAAGTAGAACAAATACCGCAGATGCGCTCAACCAAAAAAGTTACCTGGTCAAAGTGTTTTGATTCAGAAAGCTTTTCAATCCCCCGGTGCAAATAACCAATAACTATATCAATATCAACGACCCGCTCTCCCTCTACATAAAGCCTGAAAAATTCCGGTTCATCCTGAAGAGGATGATATGGACCTATGGGTATTAGAACCTTATGACTCATGTTCGTGCCTCAATGGATATTGCTCTTGCGGCCATTCATCAGCCAAAAGTAAACGTTTTAAATTTGGATGCCCGATAAAATTAATCCCTAGCATCTCCCACATCTCACGCTCAATCCATTCAAATGCTTCAGATATAACAGCTAAAGAATCAATCTCTGGATTCTTTTTATCCTCAATTATTGTACGCACAGAGATAATCTGGCCAGATTTATCAAGGCTAAAGTGATACAATATTTCAAGACCTAAAGGGGTATCTATCCCAGAGGCTGTAGCGAATCTTAATCCTAGGTCTTTAAACAAAACCCTGGCTACCTCTCTTATGTCTTTCTTATTTACAGTAAAATATATTCGGCGCTGATTGTGCCTATGCCAATCGCTTACCCTATCCTTCAATTTCTCCTTAATCTGTTGAATTATCTCCATTTCAAACTCTAAACACCCCTTACTTTCTTAATCAGCTTTACAATACCAGCAATAATTGCTTCTGGCTTGGGAGGACAGCCAGGTATGTAGAGATCTACAGGAATCAGTTCATCTAAAGGACAGGGCGTATTATAGCTGTCTTTAAATATTCCCCTGCCTAAGGCGCAAGAACCAACTGCAACCACTACACCCGGCTTTGGCATCTGCTCATAAAGCCTCTTTGCTCTTGGAGCTGCTTTTCTGGATAATGAGCCAGTAATTAAAAGCACATCAGCGTGGCGGATGCTGCCTATAAGCATTATGCCAAATCTTTCCACATCGTATCGAGGAGTTAATAAATCCAAAATCTCGATATCACAGTTGTTACAGGAACCGCCGATGCAAAGGTGAAATACCCAAAGAGATTTTGTTAATGCTTTTAATTTAAGGTTCATATTAGTTCATGGTTCATTGTTCATAGTTCATAGATTTGCTACAAACTATGAACTATCAACTATTAACTATCACAGCCCGAGCAATGCTAATATTACAGCGATAATTGCAAGGGCTGTGATTGGCCCCCAGAAAAATCTTAAGGCCTGGTCGATACGCAAGCGCGGATTGGTATTTTTAATGAGTATAATTGTTACTAATAAAGCGGTATATTTAGCAATCAACACCAAGGGAGTCAAGTCTCTCCCCCAAAATAAAATTATCAATAATAAAGGCATTGTATAGAGTAAAATCGCCTTTGTCAATTTAAAGATGGCTAAAGGCAGGCCCGAATATTCAATAAAGACACCTGCCATAATCTCCTGCTCTGCCTCAGACATATCAAACGGAACAAAACCTAACTTTGCCTGCATACAGATTATAGCTACCAGAAATGCCAGTATCCCCGAAAAAGACGCCAGATTTGAGCCAAAATTTATCTGATGATTTAAGATGGAACCAATCTGAATACTACCAGCAGATTTAATGATTACTACAATTATAGATAATATAAATGGCAACTCGTAACCTAAAACCAATTTCATCTCTCTCGATGCTCCTACAGAAGCCAGGGGATTATGTGAACTAGAAGCGCCAATGATTATTGCTATGGCGGGAATAATCAAAAGATATAAAACCACAATTAAATCACCGGCAAAGCTTTCCAAGGGCAGGCGCACAGTAACACCTAAGATGGTCGCTACTAAAATTGTACTCAAGAGGCCTAAAACTGGAGATAATAAGAAGGTTATTTTTGCTCCAGCAGGAACAATTGTTTCTTTACCTAATAATTTTACAATATCTACAAAATTCTGATACCAGGGTGGACCCACGCGCCACTGAATACGGGCGGTAACTTTTCTGTCTATCCAACCGGCAATTAATCCTACGCAGGCACTGAATAAGAATCCAGGAAATATTAAATAATTAAAAAATATTTTTATCACGTTTCAGTATGTAGTAGGCAGTAGATAGTAGTTAGGGATTAGGCAATTTTTTACCTAACACCTGCCTACTGACTACTTCTTTTTGGGCTGCACATCTTCTCTTGACCATTTTAGCGTATGCACAGCCAGATGTTCACCCACGAAATAAATATTCTTTTCTAAATCCTCTTGGACTTCTTTAATCTCTATGGCCTTGCCAGGACAAGTAGTTATACATTTAGGAAGCTTGGTTGTTATGCCTATACAATAATCGCATTTTGAATCCAAATAAGGAATGAAATCCAGAAAAATTATCCCAAAGGGACAGGCTACAGAACACGATTTGCAGCTTGTACAACGCATTTTGTAACGTTCGATATGCCCATCAGAAGTGCGCTCCAAAGCATTATGATAACAGGAAGTTACGCAGGGTGCCTCTTCACAATGGCGACAGATAGTGGCAAAGGTAGCATATTCACGTAGAGATGCAATGCCGTTATTCTGTGGATGATAGAAATAATCGCAGCATACCTTACATTCTTTACACTTGTTACAAATCTCTAAATCTACAAATAGCCGTTTCATACGATTTTTATTCCCAGATATCGTGTATATCATTTAATTGCTCGTAGGTAAACACCGGCCCATCTTTACAGGTATAAAACTTACCTATGCGACAATGGCCACATTTACCCAAACCGCAGGACATATTCTTTTCCATAGACAGATATATATCTTGCGGCTTGAATCCTAAATCCAATAACTTTAAAGTAGTAAATTTCATCATTATAGGTGGGCCACAGACTACCGAGACCGCCTTCTTTAAATCTACGGGCAAATCCTTTAATATCGTGGTCACCAAACCCACATTCCCCTTCCATTTCGTATCACCCACGTCCACGGTAGTTGCTACATCCACTTTCTTTATTTTTGCCCATCTAGGAATAGACTCTTTATATATAATATCATCTGGCGTGCGTGCGCCATAACGTAACACTACCTTATTATACTTATCAATCTCAACAAACAGGCTGAACAATAGAGAACGCAAGGGCGCCAAACCCACGCCTCCGCCTACAATTAAAATATCTTTTCCTTCAAATTTATCTAAAGGATAACCTTTGCCATAGGGCCCGCGCATACCTAAAGATATATTTTTAGAACTGGTATGTAATAAAGAGGTAACCCTACCCACATTCATTACTGTCACATCTATCTTATTTTTGATATTTGGGTCAGATGAGGGTGTAAAAGGCGCTTCTCCTATTCCAGGCAAAGTCAATTCGACAAATTGACCTGTTTTAAATTCAAATGGTTCTTTGAGCCTTAAAACAAAGGTCTTAATGGTTGGGCTCTCAACAATTATATCTTCAACTATTGCCTCTTTGGGCTTATAGATATTCTTCACCCCGCTCTTCCTTTTTTATCTACCCCAGCCCTCTTAGGAAGGGCGGGGTTCATGTCTTAATGTTAAGTTTCTTAGCCAAGTCTTTTAATACTTCTCTTATGTCAATTTTACCCGGACAGACCTCAATACATCTTCCGCAACCGCAGCAGGCAGGCATACCTAAATTATCTATAAAAAAATCGAATTTCTTGGTAAACCTGAATCTCAATCTCCGCGTCCTTGTCTTTAAAGGATTAGCTCCTCCTGCGACCTTGGCGTAATTGGCGTATAAACAGGCATCCCAAGCTTTAAGTTTTTTATTAATATTGCCTTCCTTTTTATCCGCTAATAAAAAACAATGGCAGGTATCGCAGATAAAGTTGCATCCTCCGCATTCTACGCAGGTAAGCATAAATTGCTGCCAAGTATCCAGGTTATATCCTTCCTTCATTAATCTTTGGACAATATCTTTGGAAACCAAATGTTGCGGTAAAAGATGCTTTTTGAGCCGTTCAATAAGATTTTCCCTTTTTACTTTGCGGGCTGTTAACTGGGTATCTTTTGCTATCACAAAAAATTCTTTGTATTGCTGGATGAGTTCCTCGCCCTTTTTTGAACCCGCTTCCACCAGATATCCTTCATTTAGGGGTGAAAGATTAAGGTCAAAACCCTCTGTGGGATGCGGCAAAATCTCCCAGGCCAGACAGTGACAGACCTCTTTAAAATCAGTGCAGTCACTAGAAATAAAAATTGTATTCTCCCTCCTTAGGCGATATAAAGAATCCACCTCTACTCCTTCTAAAAACACAAAATCCTGGACCTTATGACCTACGATATCGCAACTTTTCACGCCGAATATAATAATCTTAGGTAAATATTCTGTTGATTCGTCTTGATTAAAATATTCTACAGCTTTATCTAAAGGTGGCGTAAAGAAGGTTTTTAAAGGCTCGACCGTGCGATAGGGATTAAATACGAAAGGCTCGTTCTCGGTGGATTCTCCGTAAGAATAATCCGTCTCTTTAGTAGCGTTGTTTTCTTTAATAACTGGGGAGAATACCCGGTAATCCTTTTTTAACTTCTGGAAGAGGATATTTAACTGATTAGACTCGATATAATATATCTGGTGCATATCTGGGAATTATAACTAGGTAGGGTCTTCTGAAAAAATATCACAAAATACCCCTAAGAAACAAAAAATTAAATGGCCTAACAGCAAACCAAATATGGTTCTTTGGTACACGTGTGTTGTAATTTAGCCTCTCGGGATGAGTCTCTTTCGGGCGATTTTCGTAACTATAT
>DCOU01000053.1:14039-15570 GCA_002322525.1 Candidatus Omnitrophica bacterium UBA1562
ACTATATGCCGCGCTTAATGATATATTCACACAAATCCACGACGCGGCAGGAATAGGCCCATTCATTATCATACCAACCCATAATCTTAACCAGTTTGCCATCAATAACCTTGGTTAATTCGGCATCAAAGACACAGGAGTAATTAGAGCCGTAGAAGTCTTTGGAGACCAGGGGTTCAGTAAGATACTGCAGGATGCCCTTAAGATTGTCTCCAGAGGCCTTCTTGAATGCTTTGTTTACGGCCTCTACTGTTGCATCTTTCTCTATTATACAGGTTAAATCGGTGAGAGAAACATCCGGCGTAGGAACGCGGATTGCCAAACCATCTAACTTGCCTTTTAATTCCGGTAAAACTTCGCCTATTGCCTTGGCAGCACCGGTTGAGGTGGGTATTATCGAAACTGCTGCTGCGCGGGCGCGCCGCAAATCCTTATGCGGTAAATCCAAAATCCTCTGGTCGTTAGTATAGGAATGTATAGTAGTCATCAGGCCGCTTTTAATACCGAAATTATCCAATAAGACCTTAGCCATGGGAGCAAGGCAGTTGGTCGTGCAAGAAGCATTGGAAATTATGTTGTGAATTTTGGGGTCGTAGTTTTTCTCATTTACGCCTAGTACCACGGTTATATCCTGCCCCTTTGCCGGAGCTGTAATGATGATTTTCTTTGCCCCGCCGTTTGTAATATGGCCGATGCATTTATCTCTTTCGGTAAATACTCCCGAAGATTCTATTACTACCTCAACACCATAATCCTTCCAAGGAATCTCAGCAGGTGATTTAGCGCTTAATACCTTAAGCGTCTTACCATTCACTATTAAGGCATCTTCTCGAGCTTCCACTGTCGCATCTAAAGTGCCAAAATTAGAATCGTATTTTAGTAGATGGGCGAGTGTTTTTGTGCCTACAGGTAAATCGTTTACCGCCACAAAATCCAGCTCTTTGGTTTGCTTCGCTAATGCAGCGCGATATACGAGCCTGCCAATCCTGCCAAAACCATTAATGCCAACCTTGACTGCCATTTTTGTTCCTCCCTTGCAACCACTGAGACACTGAAAGATGCCTCTAATAGTTATGTTATTGAAACACTGAGCCTTTTAAAGAACAACACGTTTTATATCAAGCTTATTCTTAGCAAAATTTAATATCAGGCCAACTTTTTTGCTCATCGTTTTAAGGTAAGATAACATCTGAGATATATGAATTTCATTTATCTCTGACACGGCTTTCAGTTCTACAACTATTTTATCTTCTATTAAGAAATCTATTCTTTGGTCACCAAGTAAAATATTATCATATCTTACCTTTATTATCTTCTGTTTCTCAAAATCTATCTTATTTTTGATTAATTCGTGATTTAACGCTTTCTCGTAAATTCTTTCAATAAACCCAGGACCTAATTCCTTATGTATTTTAATTGCTAAATTAATTATTCTACTTGTAGACGCACTATATAAATATTTGTTATCAACACTCATTAATTCAGTGTTTCATCATTTACTTCAGTACTTCAGTGGTTGCAACCGCTGAGA
>DCOU01000063.1 GCA_002322525.1 Candidatus Omnitrophica bacterium UBA1562
TATACCATTTTTTCTCTCTTGCCAACAAATAGTTGCCTTCAATAATCACTACTGTTGAACGGCTAATCTCGATTGTTTTTTCAAGGGTTAATTTACCACTATCTGCATCATAAAGCCCAGTTAATTTTAAAATTACTTTGTCTTGCCTGCTCCTATTAAACTCTTCGAGCGGATTCAACACTTCATTCTTAAATTTATCAGACCGTAATGATATCTCGTTATCGCGTAAGCTAAATTTTTTATTTCTTAGCGCCTTATCCTGCCTGCGATATCTGTTTTCCCGACTATCAATAAACCAGTCCCAGCTAATCACCACGACCTTGCCTGAGGCGCCCCTAATCAAGTCTGCAACCTTTTCAGCGGTCCCTGTCTTTAACGCACCCGAATTTCCGTCTATGGCTACCCTGTAAATCCTTCCTTCTTTTAACTTAACTGCCTGTCCTTCCATTATACTCCTTGCTAAATCCACAGACGTAGCATCTGTATATCCTATCGCCTTAAAATCTTTGATATGTCTATCATATTCTGCGTCAAATTTAGCCTCGTACGCGGAATAATCTTCCCCTTTTATAGAGCCTGTTAACGCACGCCAATTGTAAACCAAACCCACGCCGATAACTAACAGGCCGGTAATAGTCACTAAAACTAAATGCATACTGATCCAAGCAATAACCGCAGGTCCGTAAGTAGCCAGCGACCAGATAACCGTCAAAGGAACCAAGGAGCATTGAATTCCGCCTTTTTCCTCTTGTAATAATCTAATACCTTCCTGCAATAATTCTCCGTCAGATTTTTCTCTAGGCAATAATTGCAACAATGCGCTAAGAAGAGCTATTGTTAAACTCGTAGCAGCAAAGAAAATAACTATGAAACAGTATAATTGCGTCCACGAATATGTTGCAGTAGTGGAATCAAGAAGCAATCTCAGGTGAGGGGGGGTAGGTTTATCGGCATCCGGGAAGAGAAGCCAAACGCCGCCGGTGAGGATGCCGAGGCGAAGGGGTTTCTGTAAATGTTTTATAATTGCTGGATTTGATATTGAGGTATCAGGCTTGTTACCCCTGCCAGCAACAATTGCCGCTAATCCCACACCTGCCACGGTAAGTAGGGATTGCAGCGTGGCTAAGTTTTCTAAGATTATTTTGTTTATGGTATGGGGGCTACCAAAATAGGCACTGATTTCATGAAGAAGGGTTCTGGCAAAATCAAGGGTAGGATTAGGGTGTCCTGTGTCAAAAGCAAGATAGATTGATTTTTTACTGCTGATTGTAACTGGCCCGCCTAAGATAATACGCCTGTTGGATAAATGAATTGGTGGCCCGGTTATTAGGCCGGCTTTTACGATATAAGAAAAAACCGGTCTTAATATCCAACCCAGGAGAGTCCCTTTTAACCCTGCCATAACAAGAACTTTTTCAGGAGTAATTACCTGTAGTTGGCCAGCATCGTGTTGCACCTTAACTCTTGATTTAAATTCTACTGCCTCTGGTTTTGATAGCGGTTTGCCATCGCGGGTGCGGGCAAGATCAGCATCCTTAAATACAGCCCTTCTGGAATAATCCATGTTCGCTCTCACTGCTGGCATAACGGTATTATCCATAAATTCCTGAAAGGCTATAATAAATTCGCGAACCTGCTCAGGGTCACCTTGCGTCACTTCGATTAGCTGCTTTCTAATAATCTCTACCATATCAGTAATCGCTTTAGCGATTCCTTTCGAGGAAGAAAGACAATCAAATAAACTAGCTGTGTTTAGATTTAAGTAACCAGCTAAAAATTGGAAGACCGGGTTTATTACCATACGTTTAAAATCATCTTGATTATCCAATGCTAACAAACTTAAATCCACGATTGTGGGATAATCGGTGCGGTGCGGAAAAATTAATAATTCGATTACCGCGTTATCATCTAACTCTACAGGCACGACAAAACCTAATAAACTGTAGTTATAGGTCACCTGCTCATAACCGCTCGTTACTTCTCCGTTTTGCTTTACGGTTTGGCTGGTGGCTGCTGAAGCATGCCAACGCATTGCTCCGGGATAACTAACCGAACCACCATCAGCGGGTGCAATAGGGTCACTTAATAAATCATCAACGTAGGCCACAGCCCCAATATCAGTGAAATTTCCCACCAGCCCTATCCTGGATAAGAAAAATCCCAGTACCGCTAAAAATGATACATGGTCTGTTCGTGGTTTGCCTAATACGGTGGTGGCGCGGGTGGAGCGCACCAATTCATAGGGTACAAATAAGGGCACCATCATCTCCAGCATATCCATGATGGTCTGGCTATCAGCTGGCAGGCAACGTAAGTCCATAGTGCCTGCATGGTCAATTCCAGATGGCCTTACCTTATGCTTAACGCCAGGGTTAAGTTTCATGAAAAAGTCAAAAGCAATGGCTAATAAAACAGCCCTGCGATGTAATAATTGCTCTGCCTTTTTTCTGCTCAACTTAGTAACAGCGCCAATATCAGACATTAATTCCTCTAATTCCTCCTTGGATAACTCTTCAGGGAGCGGCACCCCTATTTCAAAGCCCACAGTTAAAGGATTACAATTGCGTGCTCTTAATTCCTCTATTTTTTCCAACGCCGCTACTTTAATCTCTTCCAAGGATTTCTCTGTGGTGGCATATTGCCAGAAAATAAACCATTTTAGACACTCCTGCATGCCAAAGAATAAATCATCTATCTCTAAGGCGTTAAATAAGGCAATTAACTCTCCAACTGCTTCTTGAGTAAAACGCCTTACAAAAGTATACTCGCGCTGGCTGGAGGCAAATAACTCATTGAGGGCGTCTACTATGCTAAAACTAAAATCCTGCTTTAACAAGAATGTAAACTGTTGTTTTATTATTGTATCGGGTAGAGAATTATAAAAATAGGACATGGCAGTGGAATGAGCAAACTTAGGGTCTTTTTCCAGCCTATCCTTCATCCATTTAAGAACCATAGTGCTTAAGTGTGTGGGTATCCATCCATCTTCCCAAATAGACTTGGCAAGCCAAACCCAAACCCATGGTGTATCTTCCAACGCATCAAGATAACCATCTAAATTGTCCTGTTCCCACAAGCGTTTAAACAAGATTTCAAGCGTTTTATCGCGCGCATTAATAAACTTCATGGAAATGGAAGTCGCCACTGTAATCAGCTCTTTTAATGTTAGAGAATCACTCAGTTCTGTTAGTAACTCTGTGGCAGATTTCCCATCTGGGATACGATAAATGATTTGAAGAAGCAAATCTCTTCTATGTAGCGCCTTGAGGATACTAATGCTCGGCCCAGAATACGCGGGCCCCATCGTACCTGTGGCTATTTCCTCTAACTGGCTACTAAGCTTTGTATCCCTTTCCAATAATTTGTGCTCCAATAATGTCTCATATCGTTTCGTTAAGAGACGCGGGACAAATTGCAGATTATAGGGAGTTGCTGCGGGGCCAGATTTTGCAGCTTCAGCTACGGCGCTACGGATAACCTGCGTTACTGCTGCAGCAAGATGGGATGGCTCGGCCAGTTCTGAAAGTTTGGAATCATAATAAACATTGCTTAAGCGCGCAATAAGCCATTCCCGTAAGTCAGGTTCTTGAATGGCTTGAACAAGACGCTGCCACATAGGCAGTACTTCCGACTTAAGCACCTCGGGTTCAATCAGGCCCGGCCGGCCATCCAGTTGAGCCAAGAGTGCCGCGCTTACTCTGGCAAATGATGAGCCAGCCGCATCAGCCAAAGCAGCTAATTGTTCAGCCGCTGCAGGGTCTTCTTTTAAGCACGGGGCAACGCGTCTGTAGATAGTCTTCAGCACTTCCATAATTTCTTTGGCATCTTCTGCATTGCTTGGCTGTAGAAATCTACGCAAGAATTCCCTAAGTTGAGCAACTTGCCGCAGTACCGGATTGACATGCAATATTAACCACAAGCCATGGAACAACCGATCAATAGATGATGGACTAAACGACCATCCGCATTGCGCTAAGAAAGATACCAAGGTATGTTCAAGCGCCTCCTCTGAGAGTAATTCAGGATATGACATAACTAGTCTTGGTAAATTATCAATTATGGATAATGCCGCACCCCCTTGACTCTCAATAAGAGGCAACATAATGGCCTGCAGTCTCTCTAGTGAAGCTAATTCTGGGTACGAAGTCAACCAGCGAATAATGGGTTTTGCGTTATTCAATTCGGGCAATAAAGCAATGGATATTGTTGCTGGGTTTGCTGCGTCGGCACGCTGGAATGCGTCTTGAATTTTATGGCTAGCCTCAAGGTAGGCATTAATAAAGCGGGCTAATCGGAAGGCATATTGACGCAAGAGATTATTTTCATCCGGGATGCCCAAAGCAATCGTCCTGCTTACGGAATCTAGATAGCCGTTAGCGAATACGGCTAAGGTTTCCTGGGGAGGATGGATAGCGTCAAATAATTGCCAGAGGTCAGACTGTAGTCGCTGGGAAATAAACAGTATCCCTTCATCCGCTTCACTCTTTCTTTCAGCAGTTGCTAATCCTTCTAAGATAATTGCGATTGTCTCTATGGCCGCAGGAGTAAATAAGGCATTGGGGTGTTTGACTAACCATCTGGGAATGATAATCCGTTTCATAAGCTCGTAAAATAAGGTCTGTGCATCCAAAACACATAACTGGTACTTTCTTTCTTTCTCAGTCTCAATGGCAAAAGACCAAAGATACTGCGTGCGTTGGCCTCCGTGTCTAAAACTCTCCTCCCCAATTCCTGGATATTGCAAACGCGAATCGCCCCTTTGCAGATAATGGTAAATTTCCCATTGGGTGAGACTTGAGCCGTTATCTAAGCTAAGCACAAAGGCAGGGAAATTAGATAATTCGCTAAATTTTGGCATAGCCCCTGTGGCCTTGGAGTATTCCTTGAAGTGATTTACCAGAGGCGGGAGTTGACTTTGCAACTCAGTAAACACAAGTCGGGCTTCTGCAAGGAGCTCGTTAACCAGAGCAGCTTCAGTCGGAGAAGAATTAAATACATACTGAGCGCGTTTTTCTACTTGAGCAAGCATTTTAGATAATTCAGGTTGCCAATTCTTTTCCCATTCCTCGCGATAATAGAGAGGGTAAAATTGATAAAGGCCATAAGACTCATCTTGTTTGCGCTCAGCCTCCAACGCGGCGCTTATTCTAGGAGCAGGTTCTGCAAACCAGATAGGAAAGTTTGTAGTGAAACGCAGAGAAATTTC
>DCOU01000049.1 GCA_002322525.1 Candidatus Omnitrophica bacterium UBA1562
TTAATATCTCATTGCCTCCCAATTCTCTTATCTTTTCATCTAATTTTTTAATTGCTTTTCTATACCAGAATATTACCAAAAATATAGCTGTCAAAAGGCAAATCCACATTATGGGAAACGCCTTTAAAATAAAATCTTCAAAGGTAAGCCCTGATTTTGTGGCAATTAAGATACCAATGGGATTACCTAAAACCGTACCCGTTGAACCAATATTAGTCATAATAATACTTATCATAACATAGGGGGTAGCTTCTATCTCAAAATAATCACAGATCTCTAAAATTGCCGCTACCATAAATATAATCGAAGTAACCTCATCTACACAGCAGGAAAGGAGTGCAGACATTACCGAGATTACTAAGATAAATTTCTTGGCGGTCAACTTTCTCACTCTAAGAATCAAGGTAACCAGCCAGGCGAAAAACCCTACCTCCCTAAGTAAACCAACGAGAACCATCATACCCACCAAAAAGAGGATTACCTCTAAAGATGCAAACCTAACCAGATTCTCTAAATCTATGGTCTTGGTTACCAAAAGAATAGCTACTCCCAAGAAGGAGATTGCCACACGAAAGTCCCAGAAAAATAATGTCCCTAATATGGAGGCAGAAAATATGGATATCGCCAGTGCCTGCTGAGAATTTAGGCCAATATGCTTGGTAAAAATTCCCAATCCCAAACAAATAAAAATAAGCAAAATAAACTTTTTTAACATTCTATATCGTCATCTCCTAAGTGGAACCCCGTCGGCCTAAAGGCCGAGGTTCCCTCCCCGAAGCAAAAATATAATTCCGCAAATATTCATCCTCGGTCTAAAGCCATAGGATTTTTGCGAAGGGGATTAAGTTATAGACTTCTCTACTTCCTTAGCAAAGGCCTTTAATATATCACAGCGCGCCACAATACCCACTACCTTGCCTGATTTGTCTACCACCGGTATACGCCGTGCCTTTTGCGTCAACATAATCCTGGCAACTTCGCAAAGGGTAGTATCTTCTGTCGTGGTAACGACATCCTTTCTCATAAGCTGGCGGACTTTTATTTTACTTAATTCCATAAATTTTTTCTTGGTTGACTTGGGGTTCTCTTCGTAAATAAACCTTCCTACCTTCTCAATATAACTTGGGAGTATATATGACAAAATATCTTTTTCGGTAAACATACCCTCAAGCTTGCCATTTTCATCAATAACCGGCAAACCGCTAATCTGCATCTTCTCTAATAAATCTAACGCCTCATCAACGCCGGTTTCAGGAGAAATACTGGCTACATCCCTTATCATTATTTCTTCTACCTTCATTTATTCCTCCTTTTTTCAGGGATAAAACAGAGAATCACTTCCATAATCAAAATCTACTCTTATGTGAAACAAATAAAAAGGGTTAATAATCCTCTCCTTCATTTATTTCGTTATATCCGCCGACACTTTTAGAAAGGCGCCGGATATATACTTAAAAGATGCGGAATATTAACCCTTCTTATTTTAACTTAATTCTTAAGGGCTTACTCCTTAGCTATTGCCAGAGTAATTATGCCAGCTAGAACTAAGAATAAACCAATGCAGCCTCTTACTACAGCCAAGAGGTCAGGCAACCATTTAATAATTGCGCCGACACCCAAAGCTAAAAACACAAGGCCCAAGATAACCTTGAAGATAGTCCAAAGTATCTTCTTCGCATCTACCTTCTTTTCTTCTTGTTTTAATTCTTCTGCCATGTTACACACCTCCTTTTAAGCTTGGCCTGCTTTTCCATCTACGATGAACCCATCCCCACTCTGCAGGATATTTACGGATGTAAGACTCGATTATATTAGTTAATCTTTGTATATTTATAGCAACGGTCTCCTGATATGTTTTGCCCTCTTCTAAATTTAAAGGCTCTTCAAAAATAATCTTATGCCTGTCGTCTTTTTGCCTTACTATAAATGAGGGAATTATGGTTGCCTTTGTGCGCAGTGCCAACACCACCGGACCTGTAGCAGTAGCTGCCTTTTTGCCAAAGAAATCCACAAATACACCGCCTGTGCCAAAATTCTGGTCCATAGGTATAAAAACCAGCTCGTTATTCCGCAGTGTCTTTAGCGCTGTCTCTACGCACAAGCGACGGGGTTGATTGTATATTGTCTTTATGCCGAGTTTTATACGTTTTGCCATAAAGAACTTTTCTGCCCGAACATCGCGCATATAACGCATTATACCTGCGGTCTTATAACCTTCTAAACTCAAACAAGCCATCAACAAAGGAAAATTGCCAAAATGCGCGCTGACCAAAATTACCCCTTTACCTTTAGCTAAAGCAGCTTCAAGATTCTCTTTACCTACAAACTCTACACGTTTTTTAAAGAGTTTGGGCTTGTCCATAAAAAAGATTATCTCAAGGCCACTCTTTGCCATAAAGATGAAACAATCCTTGGCAATCTGTTGTATCTGAGCCTTTGATTTTTCTCTTTCAAAGGCAATAGTCAGGCTTTCCAGAGCAATCTTTCTTTGTTTGCTGGCAATGATAAACCCGAGGCGAGCCGCGTTCTTGGCAAAGCTATAGACACAACGCTCAGGGATAACCTTAATTATCAAAGAGCTGAAAATCAATCCTATCCAGCCAAAGAAACGGCCGATGCTTTTACGTATTTTTTTAGAATCCATTCTGTAAGAAGTAAAAAGAATTATAACAGAAAAAACAAAGTTTGCAAGTAAAAATTTAGAGTTTATAGCCAATCTTACGCAAGAAATCCTTGCGCCAGGCAATATCTTCGCCGGACTCAATCCCTTTGGGCTTTACCCCATCAATAACCCCTAATATACCCCGGCCCATCTCTGTTTCTGCAATAATTACCTCCACCGGATTAGCTGAAGCGCAATATACTGTACAAACCTCAGGGATAACCTTAATCGCATTTAAGACATTTACAGGAAAGGCGTTCTTTATTAAAACAATAAAGCTGTGGCCTGCTCCAATCTCTAAAGCATTATCTTGCGCCAGTTTTATTAAATCGGGGTCATTTCCTTCGGACCTTACTTTACAGGCGCCTGAGGACTCCACAAAGCTTAAGCCCATTTTTATGCCCGGCACACTGTTCACTAATGCCTCGTATAAATCCTCAACTGTCTTGATAAAGTGGCTCTGCCCCAATATCAGATTTGCATCATCGGGTTTTTTAATTTTGACCAATTTTAACTCTAACATAATGCCTCCTCTTTCATTTTGTCATCGGAGAGGCTGTCTTGTTATTTATGGACATTATTTTATCATATAACACCTCATAAATCAATTATAGAATCTCAAAGGCGTTGAAATGGAGCCCGCTCCGGCTTTAGCCTGGGGTTCCTAAGGGCGGAATACTAAAGCGGCCATTGTCCATCTTCGACCTGAAGGTCAAAGTTTTTGACCGCGTATGTATAAATTGTTTGAAAGACAAGTTAAATCGAGATATAATTGGTTTTATGAAAATAAGCTTGCAAGAACACTATAGCCAGATCAAGCGCATATTGATATGGATACTGGTTCTTAACTGGGCTGTGGCAGGAGCAAAGATTCTTTATGGCCTGCTTACTCACTGCGTAAGTATGACTGCTGACGGCTTCCATTCCCTATCTGATGGCGCTTCTAATATCATTGGCTTTATTGGTCTAAGCCTTGCCTACCGGCCGCGTGACGCAGACCATCCTTATGGCCACAGAAAATACGAAACCTTCTCTTCGCTATGCATAGCTGGATTACTGACCATTGTCTGTTTTAAACTTATTGAAGGGGGTATAAAACGTTTGTCAAATCCTGTTATTCCGCAGATTGATGCCATAAGTTTTGTAGTTATGATAGTTACGTTAAGTATCAATATTTTAGTAATGAATTACGAATATAGGAAAGGCAAACTCTTACAAAGCGATATACTTGTCTCGGACTCAATGCACACCAGAGCAGACATCTTGACTTCGCTATCAGTTATAATTACATTGGTAATGATAAAATCAGGCTATCCGATTTTAGACCCTATAGTTACCATAATCATTGCCTTGTTTATCGCCCGGGCTGCTTTTCGCATACTGCAGCAAAGCTCAAGGGTGCTCTGTGATACAGTAGTAATAGTAGATGTTAAGAGAATAGTAGATATTGTATTAAGTATCGAAGGGGTAAAGGCCTGTCATAAAATAAGGACGCGCGGCAGGCCTGACGATATATATGTCGATTTACATGTCCAGGTAAACCCCGGGATGCAT
>DCOU01000076.1 GCA_002322525.1 Candidatus Omnitrophica bacterium UBA1562
TAGTCCGTAGGCCATAACCGTTACTGCAGCGTTATCATTGGGATTATCCCTATTTGATGCACGTTTATAAATGACTTTAAATGATTGCTCTGCTTGTTTCTCTTTTGTTTCATTGCGTTGCGTCGGCCAACGTCCATTAGCAATTTTAATAACATCTTGCCAGTCGCTTACTGCGCCTGGCAGTTTGCCAAAAGCCGATAAATAAGAATCTACCGAACCGCCTCTCTCTCCTGCCCCTAAAATTTTAGTAGTGGGTGTGCCGGATTGGATGAAGTAGCTTACGGAATATTTTTGCTGGTCAGTCAATATGCCTTTATAATTTTTGATTATCTTATCATAAATCGCTTGACTGGTTTTATCCATTACCACTAGTTGTTTTTGCCCCATGATAGTTTCCGCCTCACTTAAGGTAATGGCTTGTACTAGATCGCTAGTTAAGCCGTATAAACTGCTATAAGCGGAATAATCAACATATTCTATTTTTATGCCTAAAACTTTGACTGGTTCGGCTGCGGAACTTATGATAACCGGTTGGGAATAATAGCCGCTCGAATTATAGGCCGAGATGGCATAATAATAGGTAACATTATTATCTAATCCTTTATCTTCATAAGTTTCCAGCGCGCCTTCATAAACCACTGTACCGTAATTCCTTAAAACATTGCCTGCTAGGCTAGGGCTGATAGTCTTGGTATCGCGGATAATTACAACTTTAGAGAAATTAGTGGTCGGATTTTTCCAGTTTAACTTGATCGTATCCGCATTTCTAACTGCCTTAAATTCGGTCGGTTGCAGCGGCGCTGGTACAATATATCCGCCACCACCGGAATTCAACGGAGAGGGAATGTTTATCGTGTACCCGAAGGAGGCAACGGCCGAAGGCAGGCTGGTTGCATAACAAGAAATTGCTTTTATAGTCTGAGACGAATTAACAGAAATAGGAGATACATAAATTGTCCCCGTAGAACAGGTTGGGGTCGTGCCATCGGTAGTGTAGTAAATAATGGAAGAAGCTTCAGGAGAGGTTAAGGTAACGCTTTGCGGAGAGGTATAAGTTCCAGCAACTGGACTAGCGGTGGGGGGAGCGTCGTCCAAGGTAGCACCGACTTGTACGGTGTTATCAATAATGCCATCGCCATTTTGATCAATCTGCACTGTCACGCCCTTTTCGCCTTGAGAAAGAGCGTCCCAGTCAATGATGTATTGATGAGTGGTATTGGCCATTGTTGGAATCTCGATGGCGGTGAAAGTATTAGCTTCCCCATTTTCAGTAGAAGTCACCGTCAAACCATAAGTCCCTGTATCTGTGCCAACAACTTCGTAACGGTAATCATTGGACGGGAAAAAAATTGTAACAGTTTTATTTTCAGCATCATACATTGAATTTGGAATTTCTTCTTTGATTTCACCATTTACTAAACCGGCAATTCGCCCTTGTGAATCAGAGACTCGGAGATAACCAGGACTAAACATTTTAATCTCTGTATAATTTTTGAGAACGGTATCGATTCTATTAGCGAGAACAGAAGTTTGATCGCGATCAACTTGAGGAAACCAAGTATGTAAATCTCTGAGTTTATTCATGATCTCTCCTAGATAAGGAGTGTATGGTTCGCTCTGGTACCCCGTAGGCCCATACCTCTGTATTATTGAAATCCAACCCATCTCGTCGCAAGAGATGCTATACTTAATACACTTTCCCCATTCACTTAAATTATTTTCACATTCTTTTCCGTCCTTTTCCTTGCATTTCTTGTATTCTTCTTCGTCTAACTTACATTTCTTATAATGCTCTTTAAACCAAGTAGTATATTTTGTTTGAAGTCCATACAGTCCGTCTTTTATGTTAGCTTCTATTCCTTGGGAGGTATTAGAATAATATTTCGAGCAATCAATTTTCTTCCCAGTTTTTCTATCTTTGCATTTCTTGCAATTATCCTCACATACCCCTCCTCCTCCTACATAATCATCGCTAGTAATTTGCATAATCCCCCGTCCCCATGTCCCGCCGGGGTCATCAGCTATGTGCTCGTTGTTCCAATGTGCATAATTGCCAGTTTCCTGAGCGGCAATAGCTAAAATAAGCTCTTCTGGAAAACTTTCTGGAACTTCTCCTTTTGGAGCAGTTTTAGGAGGAAGAAAAGCGCCCGTATATTCCTTTATAGCACCCAATATAGCAGATTTTCTTTCATCCCAATCAAGAAGATTGAATTTCTCTTTGTACTGTTTAGTAAATTCTTTATCTAATATCTCTTTAAGTTTCTCTCTAGTCTTTGGACCAACATAACCTGCCCCATTGTCATCTTTTGAAACAATTATTCCATACTTTATTTGAAATTTGATCACGGCAGATTTAGTTAAATGGCCAAAATGGATAGTTTCGTTTCCAGGAGAATCATTACCAGATTCTGCCACTTGTGTATTAGGATCGGTATTTAATACAATTTGCAAATATCTCACTTCTGGATGTGCATAATATCCTCCTTCTCCTTTAATAGAAAGATTTTTAAAAAATCTAAAATCCACCGGAATACCATATAGAGTTCTTTCTGTCGGCAGTTGATTTTCTGGCGGTATAGGTTCGAGATTATCAATATTTACAGAAATACCTTTATAGCACCTACTGGTTTGGCCGATGTCGTCTCTCACCTCTGCCCAGACTTCTTTAATGCCAGGGGTAGCAAAAGCCCACGTTTTAATTTTATTTGTATTATCCCAATGTCCTGTCCAATCGTCTTTAGAAGTATCCCAGTCATACCAATCTGTCCAAGTAAATCCCTCATCTATCTTACTATTTTGCAATTCATCGCTTAAAAATTTTACATTCGTAATATTGCCACTGTAATTAGTGAAAACAATATTAAAACCTTCTCCAACATTAATTTGATTTATTTCCACCCCGTCTTTTTGTAGTTTAATAACGCAAGTTGGCGGTTGATTTGGCGGCAAAGTGTTCACTATAAAATCTACATTTCCTGGAGTTCCGTATTCCTGCCAGGCAGAAGCATTACCTTGAACATCGATGGCTCTTGCTTGCCAATGGTATTGGCCGTCAGTTAGACCTTGGAGATCTATTTGATCTTCAATCCCATATAAAACAAAAGTCGATGTAATAATTCCGCCATCATCTATTCCTGTAAGAAGTTGATCTTTTTTTCTGAGCTCTAATTGAAGCTTGGACTGATAACTATTAGGGTCGCTAATATTATATTTAAAAATGACTCTGTCCCCGGTGATAGTGGCTCCTTCGGCAAGCGGAGATACGCCGTCTG
>DCOU01000035.1 GCA_002322525.1 Candidatus Omnitrophica bacterium UBA1562
GGTTGAAGGAATTTTAACCTGTTTTAAGCATAAATTCAAAACAATCTATGATTTTTACAGAACTTATTAGAAATAAAGAAGTTACAAAGGACTGTCCTTATAAAAAGGCTAAAATTTAACAAAGTTGTGTTACACAGATTAAATTATCGTCGAGAAAAATCTGTGTAATCTTGTTAAATCTGTGTAATCAGAGGTCGCTGTGGCATTTTAGGAGTTTTTCAGCGACCTCTTATAAGCTATTTGACAAGCGGTATTTGTGCGTAGTGGTAAGATTTTTTAAAAAAAGAGGCTTTATTGTGACCGCTTATTGGACAAAAAAAATTAAGGAGGGAGAATTAAAATGGAAAAGGTAAGATTATATTATGACTCAAAAGGAAACACTTTAAATATTTGGTTTGATAATCCTCAAAAAGAGTATATCTGTGAAGAGACTGGCGAAGAGGTAATTTTAGTTAAGGATAAGAAAGGAAAGGTAATTGGCTTTGAAAAGTTGAATTTTCTTATGCATCCTAAAGAAGTAGTCAAAACTATACCTGTGGAAGTCTTGGTGAGTTAGATATGCTTCCCTTTCATAATAGAAATGCTCCCGCAGAAACTCTTGCTATTTTTCACACCTTTTGCTTAAAATAGTTCACAATACGGAGAAAGATAAGATTTTATACGCGTATAAAAATTGACCCAATATGGTATGATAACGAATGGGCGTATTCCTGCCGGGTAGTAGATTTGTGCGAATATATCGTTAAGCGCGGCATATAGTTACGTATTATTTATCGCAGAATAATTGCAATGAAAAATTCAGAATACATTGTCTGGTATGCTGATTTGGATAAGCTGGATTTAAACGACCCGTGGGTTAAAAAATGGTGGCTTCAACAAGTGTTAACTCATGGAAGGTTAGAAGATATAAAAAAATTAGATTTTGCTGAAGTAAGAAAGATATTATCTTCTCTACATTTGGATTCTAAAATAAAATCGCTGTGGGAGGACTATTTCAGACATCAAGATGCAGATATTGACACGCCTACAAGAAGAAGTGCTTAGGATTTTTGCCCAGACTCAAGAGTCAGGGTTTTTCTATCTAACTGGCGGAACGGCATTGGCAGGTTTTTATCTGCAGCATAGATTCTCTAAAGATTTAGGCCTCTTTACAAAAGAAGAAGAGGTAATTGGATATATAGGAGACCGACTTCAGGCTAATCTTGAGGCTAAGGGAATTCAGGCAAGAACGATAAGAAGACTTAAAAGTTTTTACGAAATATTAGCTTCCCAAGAAGAGATGGTTGTACCTATACATCTTGCCCTGGATAGCCCATTCAGATTTGAGGAAACCAAAGAGAAATTTTTGGGAGTTAGAATCGACAGCCTTATTGATATCGCCACAAACAAATTCTTAACCGTCTTTAGCAGATCCGAACCCAGGGATTTCGTGGATGTATTCTTTTTGATAAAAGAAAAATTTTCTTTAGCCGAACTCATAGAGAAAAGCAAGCTTAAGGATCCAGGTTTAGATGAATACTATCTTGCTATTGCTTTCCATCGAGTGGAAGAATTTCCTGAAGATATATCAAAGTTTCCTGTAAGTATGGTTAAGCCACTGGACATCAAAGAAATGAAGGATTATTTTATAAGTCAGGCCTTATTCCTTTTGGATAAAGCTAAAGAAAAGGATGAATAACAAAAACGAAACATTATTAGAAGTAACTATAGACAAGAGCCACATCGTCACTATTGGCGAGAGGCTGTATGGCGAGTCTGTAGAGCTTATCCGGGAACTTATTAACAATGCTTATGATGCTGACGCTACTTGTGTCAAGGTTACCATAAATGAGGATTCTATAATCGTGGAAGATGACGGCTCAGGTATGGATCTGGATGGGCTAAAACAGTATTTTAATATCGGCTCCACCTTAAAAAGAAAGAGCCCAAAGTCGCCTAAATTCGCTAGGGAGCGCATCGGAGAGTTTGGTATAGGAAAGTTTGCCTCGCTTTCTGCTTGTTCGCATTTTGAGGTCTGGACAAAGAAGGGCGATTTCCAAGCCAGGGTTATATTTGACAAGGAGGATTGGCAAAGGTCCCAAGATAAATGGTATATACCGCTTGAAATTGAAGAAACAGAACCCCATCTTAAAGATGGCACCAAGGTTACATTGAAAGGGATAACCAAGAAGTTCGATATTCCCGATGTAGAAAGGCGGATTATTGAAACAGTTCCTATAAAGGCGCCTAATTTTAGCGTTTTCTTGAACGGCCATAAAATAAGCGCCAGATTTATTCCCGGGCATAAGATACCTTTTTTAGAAGGGACGGAATACGGCATAGTTTATGGCGAGATAATTATTACCTCCCAGCTGGATCAAGATATCACTGCAGCAGGGATAGAATGTAAGGTTAAGCAGGTTACCATCACAAAAGATTTCTTTGGCCTGCAAGAATTGGTGAAAAATATTGCCCGGATAAAGGGCGAGGTCAATGCGGATTTCCTGCCTATCACCAGCGACCGCACAGGTTTTATAAAAGACACCCCGCAATACATAAAATTCCTTGAGGTGATGGAGGGGGTTATCAAGAGGATAAAGCCTGTTTTGGATGAACTTTCAGATTATAAAGAGAATAAACGCGCAAGAAGGGCGCTTACAGAAGTCCTAGAAAGGGTTAAAAATGCGCTTATCCTTAACCCTGATTACTGCCCCGAAGGTTTAATTCCTATAGCTGAGAGCGCATCTGATGTCGGTGGGCCAGGGTATATTTCACAAGCTAAAGATAAAGTATCTCCCGTAAATAAAGAACAAAAAACAGAGACAGAACTAAAGAAGAGGCGCAAAAGAAAACCCACTGTTAAGAAGTTAACCCCCACAGCGGTGATTAAGAAATTAAAGTTAGGTCAGCAGGGGGTAAGTTGTTGCATTGAGCATTTTGGCCCTGATGCCGAAGAATGTTTTACGGAAGGCACGGTTATTTATATAAACCGCGACCATCCGTTGTATCAAAAGGAAGCTCAAAAGAAAAATACATACATATTGCATATAGCGCGGTTGCTTACCCAGGAAATCTGCTTGATGAAAGACCCGCGCAATCCCCGACAGGCCTTCCAAAGACAAAGCAAGCTCCTGCGCGACGCCCTTATAGAAAAAGAGAAAAATAATCCCAATCGGCCATCGGCATAGAGAGCTCTAAAAAAGTCTAAAAATAGGCAGAGC
>DCOU01000013.1 GCA_002322525.1 Candidatus Omnitrophica bacterium UBA1562
GGCACGCAACAAAGTCGTGTTTAAATTTATTTCTCCGTTTTCCGGTTACTACACACTGGTTACTGGTTACTGGTTACTGGTTTCTGGTTTCTGGTTTCTTTCTAAGATACGCTTCAATAAATTCATCGAGGCCGCCGTCCATCACCTTAGATACATCGCCTGTTTCATAATCTGTGCGGTGGTCTTTCACCATACTGTAAGGGTGCATGACATAAGAGCGTATCTGGCTTCCCCATTCGATTTTCTTCTTTTCTTGGCCGTATTGTTCTAGTAATTGCTGCTCTTTCTTTTTCCTCTCTGACTCATAAAGCCGCGCCTTTAATATCTTTAAGGCCACCTGTTTGTTCTGGTATTGAGAGCGTTCATTCTGACATTGAACCACGGTCCCGCTTGGGATATGCGTTATTCTTACTGCTGAATCCGTGGTATTTACACTTTGACCGCCGGGACCCGAAGAGCGATATACATCAATGCGTAAATCTTTTTCTTCGAGCTTTAAATCTGTGCCTTCTTCTATTTCGGGAATTACATCTACTGAAGCAAAAGAGGTGTGTCTGCGTTTATTTGCATCAAAAGGTGAGATACGCACCAGCCGGTGTACGCCGCGCTCAGCCTTCAGATATCCATAGGCGTAATCTCCTTCAATTAGAACAGTAATATTTTTTATTCCTGCCTCTTCACCAAAGAGCACGTCTATAGTTTTTGCACTGTATCCGTGGCTTTCTACGAAACGGCTATACATACGAAAAAGCATCTGAACCCAGTCGCAGGATTCCGTACCCCCTGCGCCAGCATTAATACTCAAGACGGCACTGTTTTTGTCGAATTCGCCGCCCAAAAGGGTTTTAAATTCAAGTTTATCTACTGCTGTCGTAAGAAGCTCGACGTTCTTAGCTAAATCCGTGATTAATTCTTGATCTTGGTCTTGTAAAATATCGGCGAGTTCTTTTAACTCTTGATATTTATGGAAAGCCGCCTCCCAGGGTTCAACCAATGACTTTAGAGACTTTACCTGCTTTATGGCCTTTGTAGAATTCTGCTCGTCATTCCAGAATCCAGGATTTGACATCCGAGAGGATAAATCTTCTATCTGTTTCTTTTTATTACCTATGTCAAAGATAACCTCTTAGTTGTTCAAGGCGATTATTTATTGATGCAAGTCTTGATTCTATGTCTCCTAACATCTCAATACCTCCGTGATTAGTTTTAATTATAATTTCTTGATGCCTCTTAAGGCCAAAACAAACTCGTCTTTATTATCTGCATAATTTCCTGCGACCTCTTCACTTACCTTACCTTCTCTGACTAATTTTACCAAAGATTGATTAAATGATTGCATGCCGAATATAGTGCCGTCTTCAATAAACGGAGTTATCTCCCAGAGCTTTCCCTCTCTGATGAGCCGGCTTATCGTGGGAGTAAGGAGCATAGTTTCGTAAGCCGGTATACGGCCGGGGCCATCCTTCATGGGTAATAATCTTAAAGAAATCACGCCTTTTAATAAAGAGGATAGTTGTGTCCTCACTTCCTGATGCTGATGCGGTGCAAAGAAATTAATGACTCTTTCCACAGTTTGCGCGGCATTCACGGTATGCAAAGTGCTTAAAACTAATACGCCTGTTTCTGCGGCAGTTAAAGCCGCAGACATTGTTACATGATCTCTGATATTACCTATAAATATGACATCCGGGCTCTGTAAGGTAAAGGCACGCAGCGCAACTTGGTATGATGAGACATCGCGGTCCAGTTCTCTCTGATTGATAATAGATTTTTTATCTTGAAAGGTGAATTCAATAGGCTCTTCGAGAGTTAAAATGTGCTTATAGCTATTGTTATTAATATATTCAATCATGCTGGCAATGGTCGTAGATTTACCGCTGCCTGCGCTTCCCGTTAAAAGGACTAAGCCTCTTGTTTCCATCGCCAAACTCTTCAGAATCTCGCCGGGCAAATTGAGTTCTTCAAAAGTCTGGACCTCGGAACGAATATTTCTGATGACCAGGGTTGGCCAGTTACGCTGCATAAAGATACTTATACGAAAGCGGTGCTGGAGTTCCGGTACGTATATCCCGAAATCCACATCCAGGTTCCTTTGAAAAAAATCCCTGAGTTCATTTGAGGTTAAATCCTTAACCGAATCATTAACCTCATCCAAGCTTACTATTCTATCGTCAATAGAAACAACCTTACCATCAATGCGCATGCGCACATTGCCTCCTGCGCGATAGAACATATCAGAAGCATTCTTTTCAATCATTAATTTCAAATAACTTTTTATACCCATCCTGCACCTCCTCAATGAGCCCACAATTTACGGAGTAAAACGAACGTAAATTGTCTGGGCGAATTGATCCCTTTGAGCGTATCAAAATTATTGTAAAGAATTTTGATACATCTTGCGAAAAGGGATAATTCAATTAAACCCCGATAACAAAACGCTTCGAAAATCCATTCTGTATTTTCTCGCAGTTATCGGGATAAGTTCGCACACATAAGTTATGTCGCTTAGCTTAGTTAGACAAAGCTCCATAAGTTATGTCCTCACTTATTATACCATATCTTTTCTGATTTGCTTTTCTAAATCTAAAAGAGTTTTTTTCTTTTTCCTACCCGAGGCATACCCTCCCAGCTTCCCGTCAGTACAAATTACGCGGTGACAAGGAATAATTAAGGGCCAGGGGTTATGTTTTAAAATCTGTCCCACGGCGCGAGTAGCATGAGGCCTACCTATTTTTTGCGCTACCCATTTATAACTACGCACTTGGCCTATGGGAATACCTGACACTACCTTATAGACCTTTTTAGCAAAAGGCGTTAATTTTTTGAACCCGAAAATTTTAATGCTTTCGTGCTTTTTATTTGCCAAGGGTTTTCTTTCTCCTTAAGATATGGTGATATGCCAGTGCAAATCTGTGCGCCTCATCCCTAATCCTGCGGAGCAAATTTAATGCCGGTATATCTGAATCTAATCTGATGGGATTTATTCTATCTTTAATATATATGTTCTCCCTCTCCTTGGCAATACTGACCAAAGGAATTTTTGAACCTAATTTTTCTAACTCCTTATTGGCTACTGAGAGATGGGATTTACCGCCGTCGATAAGGATTAAATCCGGTAATGCTAATTCTTCCTTCAACGAACCGGAATAACGCCTCTTTACTACCTCAGCCAACATTTTATAATCATCTATGGTCTGCACTGTTTTAATGCGAAAACGGCGGTAATTATTCTTATCCGGCAGACCTTTATAAAAACTGACCATTGAACCCGTAGCTTCTTTACCCGATATATCAGATATATCAAATGCCTCAATTCTTTGGGGTAATTTTTTTAATGGCAGTAAGTTTTTTAAATCCTCTAATTCATCCCGCACCTTTCTACTGCAAGAGACGCTTCGTAGCAAAAAGGTGCGGGATTCATCCTTACGGCTAAAACGGCTTGAGCTTTGCGCCATTGCGCTTAGGGCTTCTATCTGGTCTCTGATTTTAGCTGCTTCTTCAAATTTTTGTTCTTTAGATTTTAAATTCATCTCCTGGCTTAACTTTTTAATCAAAGCGCCGGTCTTACCCTCTAAAATTAAACAGATATTCTCAATAGTTTTAGCATAATTTTCCTTGCTTATCTTGCTAATGCAAGGAGCGGGAGAAAGTTTAAGCCGGTAATAGATACAAGCCTTTTGGGGAAGTTTTTTACAGGAACGATAAGGAAAATTGCGGCGTATAATCTTTAAAGCCACTTTCAGCAGCTTGGCATTTGTATAGGGTCCAAAATAACGCGAGCCATCTGCGATTCTTTTACGGGTAATGTATATTGCAGGGAATTCTTCATTGGTTATTTTTACCACCGGAAAACTTTTGTCATCCCGAAGAGATACATTATATTTAGGTTTATATTTATGCACCAGGCTTGCTTCGAGCAATAACGCTAAGCTTTCATTCTGGCACAATTGATATTCAATATCATAAACATTAGACATAAGAGCAACAGTTTTACTGGAAAGGCCGCGGCCCAAATACGACTGCACCCGCTTCTTTAAACTCTTCGCCTTGCCGATATAAATAACCTGTCCGGTTTTATCTTTCATAGAATAAACCCCCGGCGCATCCGGCATCGTCGCAATTTTTTCTTTTAATTTATCCATATTATTTCAAGACCGGGGCTTGATTATTGTATTAAAGATGAGGGGCTCGTCCCCTTCTTGGGGATGAGCCCCTTCTTATTCGCCACCCACCGCCACAGTTCCTGTATTTCTCCCACCCTCAAAATAAAACAGAAAATGATATACGATATCAGGCCTGAAGCGATAGACAGGCTTAAGTTAAATAATTTTGCTAAACTTCCGCCGTCAAAAGGAATATTTTTCGAAACTACCCAACAGACAAGACCCATAGCAAGGCTAGCTAATAATATACGGGTAAAAGAGATGATTATTATCTTTATGCCGAAGCCATGAATCTTTTTTCTTAAGAGTAAAAATAGAATTAAAAAAGTAGTGGTACCGGATATAGAAGTGGCAAGGGCTAATCCGCCTAATTTTAAAGGAAACATGAGAATAGAATTTAAGGCAACATTTACAATCAAAGCCACAAATGATACCTTCGCAGGAGTTACGGTATCCTTTAAAGCAAAGAAGCAGGACTGTAAAATCTTGGTTGCGCCATAGGCAAATAAACCGATACTATAGAAAATTAATACATTGGCAGTTTGAGTTGTAGAATAAGCATCGAATTTTCCCCCTCTAAATATGGCCTGTATTATCTGGTGCGCCAAAACCATAAAGCCTACTGATGCAGGCAGCATTACAAAAAATGTTGCCCGTAGGCCGAAAGAAAGCGTGGTTTTTAAGTTGCTGTGGTTGTCTTCCAGGGCTTGAGTAGAAAATGTCGGCAATATTGCCTGTGAAAGTGCGGTGCTGAATATACCCAACGGAAATAGAATTAACCTATAAGCATAATAAAGCACTGCGACTCCGCCTTCACCCACGATAAAGGCCAAAGAACCGAATATGGAATCCACAAGATTATTTAACTGATAAATAGAAGAACTAAAGAGCCGCGGCACCATTAATTTTCCGATAGTCTTTGCTGCCGGATGCTTAAACCCCGTTAGAAATTTTGCTATACCCTTTTGCTTAGACGATATTTCTAACGGGGTAAAACGCCTGAATAAATTAAGATGGAACCCTTTCTTATATAGGACCGGTATTTGAATAGCAAGCTGCAGAACCCCGCCTACCAAGATTCCCAAAGCCAAGCCTTTTATTCCTTCGCCAAAAAGCAAAGCAAAAACAATAATAGAAATATTTAATAAGCAGGGCGCAAATGCCGGGACACTAAAATGCTTTAAAGAATTAAGTATAGCCATCGCGTATGCCGCAAGGCTGACTAATAAAATGTAGGGAAAGATAATCCGGTTTAATCTAATGGTAATTTCTAATTTGTGGGGGTCGGAAATAAAACCCGGGGCAATCAACCTGACAATAAGGGGAGAAAATATTATGCCCAGAAGTGTAATCGCCGTAACTATGACCAATAAAAGATTTAAGACGACATTGGCTAATTCCCAGAATTCCTCTTCAGTGTGTTTGAGTTTATATTCACTGAATACGGGAACAAACGCAGCATTGGCAACGCCCTCACCCACTAAATCGCGGAATAAATTAGGGATTCTAAAGGCAATAACAAATGCCTGGGCATAAACATAGATACCGAATAACCGAGCAATAACTATATCGCGGATAAAACCTAATAGGCGCGAACATAGCGTGGCAAAACCAATAATACTGGCGGACTTGGCAATGGATTTGTTTGTTGACATGGATACTTAGCTATGATATAAATGATGACATGACTTATGGAGCGATAGCGAACATAAGTCATATGTCGGAATTTACCCCGCACCTTTTATTTATTCAGATTTTAAGATAAAAAAATGAATACTAAAAAGGTGCGGGGTTTAATTCGCACTCATAACTTAGCTGCACTGTCGTTCGCTAAGTTATGTGCTCATTAAAAAAGGAGAAAAATATGCCCAGACGCAGAACTTCTTTAAAAAGAAAACGTGCAGATAAAAAAAGACGCCTGCGCAATTTAAGGGTAAAGACAAGCCTTAAAAAAGCAATGAAAAAATTTCAGGCGCTATTGTCAGCCAAAAATATTAATGAAGCTAAAACATACCTGGCAAAAGTATTTTCTCAACTCGATAAGGCAGCAAAAAAGAAAATTATACATCCCAATACAGCCAATCGCAAAAAATCCCGCTTAGCCAGAAGGCTTAGCAAGACAACATAGATTAACCACAAGCCTCTCTAAAGCAAAATCTGACCTCAGCCTGCCGGTTTTAATATCAATATCGCAACCAAGTAGAAGCCTAAGTTTTTTCTTTATCTGGAAACCATCGGCAACACTATTTTCCCAACTGTATCTTAACCCGCCCAGAATGCGTTCGGGTTTTTCTCCGTTTCTTAAAAGCTGATTAAGCACCCAGAGGGCATAACTTGATTTTTTAAAATCTATCGCCCGGCTTAAAGCAAAGGTGTCTAAATGCGCGTCTTCTTTAAAACGGCATACCTCGCTATACCTGCTGATTTGTCTGATAAACCCATCTTGGGGGAGATATTTATTTATATCTAAAACTAAAAGTATCTGGCTTAGCGGTTTTTTTACATACTGAATAATGAATTCTTTAATATCCTCTTTCAAATTCTGGGCATCTTTTATAATGACAATCCTTTTTTTTGCCCTGAATGGAAGGCACAATAGCCTTTCCTGCAAATCCCTCAAGGTTAATTCTTTGGCATAGAGCACATCCAGATTAAAATATTGCGTAGGGGGCAAGAGAAACTCTTCTTTTAGTTTCTTAAGCCTTATGTCTTTGGAAAGGCTATCTTGGCCAATAAATAGATATACCGAACTTTCTTTTTTTACCATTGTTCAACTGTCCGCTCGACAATCCGGCGCGCTAAGTCATCTAAGGCGTCGTTTACTGCCACGTCTTCGGATTTATACTGGGAATTAGTGGTTAAAGTAAAGTAGGTGGTGTCGCCGGTAAAACCATTTTCCTCCCAGACTAATCTATTTTCTTTTTTATCCCACATGCTTAAATTTACTACTATATTAATCCGGTATTCCTCTATTTCGTTGTTATCCGTATAGCGCAAGGGATCACGCCGGAATTCTACTAATTCTCCCTTTAAAATCAAATCCGCAGATTCCGTCTTTACCGGCCGCAGATTCCCGTCAAAAAGATATTTATTTGTAACTTTCTTTGTAATATCTGTCTCCAGCATCGGCCTATAGATTCTGTATTTATATCCCGCATCGGTTTCTCTGGTGATATCTATTTTATTGACAAACGGGGTTATATATATCGTCTTAAATTTATTCGCTATCATCGATCTGGTGGTATAACCGCAACCTATTATAGTTACTAGTAACGAGTAACTAGTAACTAGTAAAATTGATTTCTTTAGTAAACTCATTTTTCTCATTTCTTCTTCTCCATTATCTGTAGTCTCTCTAACGCCTTTGGAGCCCATTTACTATTTGGACAGTTATCAATTACACCATTATAGTAAATCTTTGCCGC
>DCOU01000077.1 GCA_002322525.1 Candidatus Omnitrophica bacterium UBA1562
TTTTTATGGTATAGGAGCAACGCCCGTTGAGTTGATTAACTAACCTGTGAAAATCAGGTCTGTCAGTTACCTATTACTGGCAGTAGCGTTGTTACAAGACACGGCACAGTGGCGACACTGTGTCGGGAGGGTCGGATAGCAAGGTTTAGCCCCAAACAAAATTGAACCATTGTTGAGGCGTTATACCGTTGGCGACCTGCCTCCTATATGGGGAAGCCATAATAGGATATTTAAGCGGTAGCGTATAGATGGTGGGGATGAACCAAAAGGTTAATCTACAGACACGGGGAGGTCTTAGGTTGTCCCTTGACATTCTTTATGACAAGGGTAAGTTACGGTATAACCTGATGGGAAAGCCAAGGCAAAGCAGCCTAAGAAGTCGGATGTGTCCATAGTAGCGAAGAAGCCCGATGAAAGTCAGGCAGAGCAAAGGGGCACTGCTTAGGTGAAACCTTGAAATTAGTAAGACAGGAAAAAAAAGGAGTTCCTTCAGGGAACACTCTTTGATTGATGTCTTAATAATGGGGAGGTTGGTAAGGAGAGGTAGAGTTTTGCAAGAGAAGACTTGGGGAAGGAAGTCAAGGGAGTTCAAAGTTCACTCACTCATTGATAAGGTATACAAACTTCTCAATCTCTACATTGCTTGGGAGAAGGTGAAGGCAAACAAAGGTTCAGGCGGTATAGACAAGGTATCTTTAGAAGAATTTGAGCAGAATTTGGATTTAAATCTTCGGGAGATACACCGTCTACTATATGAGGATAGATACACACCTCAGTTATTAAGGAGAGTATGGATACCCAAACCTAATGGAGATAGACGTCCTTTGGGTATACCTACTATTAAGGATAGGGTAGTCCAGCAAGCTCTTCTTAATCGCCTAACCAAGATATTTGAGCCAAAGTTTTTAGATTGCAGTTTTGGCTTTAGAGCCAATTGCTCAACTCATCAAGCAATTGAGAAGGTAGAAGAATATCTTAAAGATGGTTGCGAGTGGATAGTGGAAGTAGACATCGAAAAATGCTTTGATACAATTAACCACGACCTGCTAATGAAATTAGTCAATGAAGAGATAGCTGACGGCAGGGTGTTAAGGTTAATCCGTTCCTTCTTAGAGGCAGGCGTAATGGAAGAGATACGATTTACCAATGTCCTTGCAGGCACACCGCAAGGAGGCGTTATCTCGCCATTGCTTGCCAATATTTATCTTCATCCTTTTGATGAAGCAATGAGTAAAGAAGGATTTAGGATTATCCGTTACGCTGATGATATTGTGGTTATGTGTCGCAGGAAGCAGGAGGCTGAAGGGGCATTAAAGAGGATTAAGGAAATTCTTGAAGGTAGGCTAAAATTGAGGCTTAATTTGAGTAAGACAAAGATAGTGCACAAGTCAAGGGGTTTTGATTTTTTAGGGTTCACCTTCGGCTGTGGCTACTCAGATTATAAAATTCCTCGAGAGAAAGCTATTAAAGCCTTCAAGAATAAGGTGCGTTTCATTACTCGTAGACCTCAGCCTAAATCGATGTCAATGGTAATTAGTGAACTCAATCCTGTAGTCAGAGGTTGGGGCAATTACTTTATCAAAGGTAATTGTAGAAGGATATTTACTGAATTAGATTTCTGGATGAGAAATCGTGTAACTGCCTTTAAGTTAAAGAGGCAAGGTGGTTATGGGCATTGCCAATATCCTTATTCACGACTTCAAGCTATGGGAATAGTTTTCCTCAAAAACTTACTTTATGCAAAACGACCAGAGTTACTCCCTGCGATGGGGCAACGTCTAAGGAGAGCTGGATGCGGTAAATCCGCACGTCCAGTTCGATGAGGGGTTGATGGGGAAACCCATCCGCCTACTCTACAAGTATAAAACACTTTCCTAACCACTGAAAATCACTTAAAAGTTATCCTAAAAAGGATAGACCTTCCTAAATCCTCTAGAGGAAGGGTCTAATCGCGAAGCGATTTTCTTGAGTAAATTTTTGTGCCCAAAATGTGCCCTCCAGTAAATTCTGAAGTGCCCTCCATACAATATCATTGTAGCCTCTAAAGGTAGAGCTGCGGCCCTTGAATGTCCATGTCTGGAGTTTGTCGTAAGATAAAAAGCTGAAAAATTTCCTGTTAGATTTTACTACCTTCTGCGTCTATTTAAGTGAGGGCACAACTTACGGAACAAGGTGAACGTAAGTTGTATGCCCGAACTTATCCCTGCAGTAAATCACTTCGTAGATTTCTTCGAAATCTACTCGTAACTGCAGGGATCAATTCGCACAAATAACTTATGTCGGAGAGTATTAAAATTAATGCTCCATAAGTTATGTGCTCATTGAGGAGGTGGTTAAGATGAAGAAATATGTAGTAGTTTTGGCGGTGGTGGTTTTGTTTATTTTTGCTTCTATGGTTACTGTTTTTGCCAATGATATCATCTGGGATGATATTGGTAGAGGAAACTCGAACCTAAGAACCGTGCTGGTTAATCCGGATAACCCTCGGATTATCTATACCGGCTCAAGTAATGCAGTTCTTAAGAGTGAGGATGGTGGAGTAAGCTGGAGGAATATTTTATCTCTAAGGGGCCAAAACAAGAAAGTAAATCTTTTTTTATATGACCCTCAAGATAAAAAATCTCTCTATGCGGCAACGGGAAACGGCTTATTTTACAGCACTAATCAAGGTAAAGACTGGAGTAGAATTTTTAAGGGAAAGAACTATTCTGAAAACGAATGCACAGCATTAGCGGTTTTACCATCAGCTATTTATGTGGGTACAAAGGCAGGGTTGTTTGTAAGTAAAGACAAAGGACGCTCTTGGCATAAGGAAACAGGTAAAATTGGCAACAGTCATATTTTAGCTATTGCTTATAATCTCAAGGAGCCGAACCATATTTATGTTGCTTGTATCGATGGTGTTTTTAAAACCCAAGATAACGGCCAATCTTGGGAGAAGGTTTTTCTAGCTAACCCTGCAGAAGACGGTAATGATATAGAAGAAGAAATTGAAGATCAAGATGAAGAAGAACGACTCTCTAATATAAGATACATAAGTTGCGACCCGAATAATTTAAATTATCTTTACGTCGCTACATCCAGAGGTGTTTATAGGAGCTGCGATAGAGGCCAGAACTGGGAATCGGTTTCCAGTTACGGACTGCTTAATCGAGACGTAAAATTTTTATTATTTTCTCACAAAGCCAATCTTTATGCGGTTACCAAATCAGGCGTATTTGAATATAGGGGTAGCCGTTGGCAAGAGTTATCATTTGGCCTTGCAACAGAAGAAATTAGATTTTTGGCTTCAGATAACCAGAATAGTCTATACGCTGCCTGCGACAATGGTTTATTCAAGACAAATTTTAAAGATGCCCTTGGTAGTAACAAAAATAGCATTCTTGAGTTTTATTATAAAGACGAACCTAAGATAAGCGAGGTCCAGAAAGCAGCAATTAAGTATGCCGAAGTAGATCCGGGAAAGATTATGAAATGGAGGCAGCAGGCGGGGAAAAAGGCATTGCTTCCCCAAGTGAGCGTTGGCATAGACAGGAATACTACCGACCTTTGGCACTGGGAGGGTGGTTCAACTACAAAGACCGACGATGACATATTAAGGCGCGGTCGCGACAGTATAGACTGGGATGTAACCTTAAGCTGGGACTTAGGCGAACTCATCTGGAACGATGACCAGACTTCTATTGATGTGCGCTCGCGCTTAATGGTGCAATTGCGTGATGACATTTTAGATGAGGTAACAAAACTATATTTTGAGCGTATCCGCGTTAAGATGGAGATAGATAATCTTACCATAGAAGATAGCAAGAAGAGATCCGAAAAAGAATTAAAACTCCAGGAACTCGCTGCTTCTCTTGATGCCCTTACCGGCGGCTATTTCTCTAGCCATCTTGTCAATTAGAGATATGGAGATTGCTGAAAAAATCCAAAAATAGGCAGCAATCTTTGATTGCAGCGATTAAATTAGATTACAGCGATTATTCTATCGACGAGAAAAATCTTTGAAATCTTACATAATCTCAGTAATCAGAGAGCGCTGGGTAGTTTTTAATAATATATAGCGCTCTCATATCTATAATTATAAATAAATAGTAAATAAATAGAAACCAATAGAAACCAATAGGAACAGGTCCCTTGCTTGAATATACTTGATTCCTCTCTACTCGCGGTTTATAATAATGTATAATTTGTTAAAAATTTTAATAAGATTATGTTATACCTATTATTAAGAAAGGAGTGGGAATATGCATAGTGAGAATTTGAAGAAAATAATAGACAATATGGAAAAGGTGATTGTGGGCAAGACAGATACGGTGAAACTATTAATTGTCGGCCTTCTCACCAAAGGGCATATTTTAATTGAGGATGTCCCTGGTCTTGGCAAGACAATGCTTGCTTTGGCTTTAGCTAAATCAATAAACGCAGATTTTAAAAGAATTCAGTTTACGCCAGATCTCCTACCTTCGGATGTTACCGGAGGTTTTATCTTTAATCCTCAAACAAGAGATTTTGATTTTAAGAAAGGCCCGGTTTTTACCAATATACTTTTAGCGGATGAGATTAATAGGACTACCCCGCGTACCCAATCTGCACTTTTAGAGTGTATGCAGGAATATACTGTTTCTTTAGACGGCAAAACCTTTGCTCTTCCCAACCCTTTTATAGTGGTTGCTACTCAGAATCCCATAGAATATCAGGGGACTTATCCTTTGCCTGAGGCGCAGATAGATAGATTCTCAATGAAAATAAATATGGGTTATTTACGCATGGAAGAAGAAGTTAAGGTTATATCAGAGCAGAAAATACAGCATCCTATTGAAAATCTCAAGCCGGCCCTGGATTTAGAAAAGGTTTTAGAACTGCAGGAAGAAGTCAAAAAAATACAAGTCTCTCCCCATATTTTAGATTATATTGTAAAACTGGTTTCGGCTACCCGTAAAAAAGAAGAGGTAAAATTAGGCGCCAGCCCCAGAGCCTCTATCGCGCTGATGAAGACAAGCTGCGCCTGGGCTCTTCTGGAAGGTAGAGATTATGTTATTCCCGACGACGTAGTTAACCTTCTGCCTTGGGTATTAAAGCATAGGCTAATTTTACAGCCCAAAGCCTTAATTGCGGGCAAAACTCCCGAACATATAATTTCTGACTTACTTAGAAGCACACCCATTCCTTAAAAACAAAAATGCTAAAGGTATTTCTTAAAAAGTGGATTTTCCTTTTTATTATAATTATATTTGATCTTATTATTGCCCTCAGAACTTCTATAGAATTCTTTCATTTCTTTTTTTGGTTTCTGATATCTGTTGTTACTATAAGTCTGGCATGGCTAACAGTAGAATACTTTGGAACAAAATTGTCTTTGACAAGAAGAAGCATAGCTACGATAGAAGAGGGCGATATTTTAGAAATAGAAACCGTAATTAGTAATAATGGTTTTCTGCCAATCATTAATTTTGTCTTAGAGGATCGTCTCACCTTTGCAATTTCTCAAGAAAGAGAAAAAAGATTTTTATTAGAATATCTGGGCCCCAGATCAACATTGAATTTAAAATACCGCTGCCTTTGCCTGCGAAGGGGAAGATATGAAATAGGCCCATTCTCTATTTATCTTTTTGACCCGTGGGGGTTATTTTTCTTAAAAAAAACCCTTTTTTTATATTCAGAGCTTTATGTTTATCCGCCTACATTTAATATCCCGAAGTTTCCTCAACTAGTAAAAGGAGTTGCGCCTTGGTTTGGAATAGGGACCAGCCGAGTTAGTGGAGATGAAGAAGAATTTTATGGGATTACGGAATATAGGCGAGGGGATCCTTATAAAAAGATCCATTGGTTTTCTACTGCACGAAAAAATATATTAATCGTTAAGCAATTCCAACACCAGGCATTCTTTAGGGCGACTATTATATTTAATTTAAATAAAGATAAAAATTTTGGTGAAGGTAAAGAGAGCGTAGCAGAATACACCATAAAGATAGCTGCCTCTGTAGCTAAATATTTTATTGAAAGAAATGTCTCTTTGGGACTTATTGCCCACATAGGAGAGATAGTGCACATCCCCTTCAATAAAGGCGCAGAACACTTAGAGGATATATTTAGGGCTCTCACTATAGCCCAGGCAGAAAGTAGGATTAGTTTGGATGAGCTCTTCCAGGAATTTGCTCCTTACATCCCTAATGATTCTAGTCTTATCGTGATAATGCTGGATCAGGATTGGGAGTTTTTACCTGCGATGTTATCTCTGAAGGCAAGGAATATCTCTTTGGTTCCCTTGATATTGATTGCTTCTTCATTTTTGCATCCATCCGAAAAACAAAAGATTATAAAATATCCAGAAATGGAATTACCTCAAGGCTTTGATTTCGCTCCTATATTTTTTTCCTGTGGAGATAATTTAGAACAGGACTTTATTAAATAAGTGAGGACATGGAAGAAAAAAATCGGTATTTATTTTTAGAACTTTTATTTACATTCTTTCTTCTTGAGCCGGTAATCTTTCTGTCCGGGGATATTCTATCGTCATATCGGTTATATATTACTCTTGGCCTAATTGGTGGTTTTTCTTTCAGCTGGTTTAACCGGAATAAACAAAGCTCCTTAACGAGAATTTTTATAAATCTCTCTGTTTTGGGAGTTTTTATCTGGATAATATATTCCCTACTAAATTCCTCTTTACTCTATAGAGAAGTCATCCTTACATTTATAAAAGGAGGAATTATTTTAGAGGTCATCTTTAGTTTTAATAGTTGTTTTCCTCCTTCCCTGACTTATATTCAGGCCCTAAGTTTTCCCTTATTTATGTGTTTTCCCGTATTCGTAAAAGATTATAATGAAGTGCATGCTATGTTAGTTTTGATTTATATTATTTGTTGGATAGCAATCCTTAAGATTAAATTTTATGCATTTTTGAAACCTAAGTCAGAAAAGGCAAGAAAATTTATATGGCATTATCCTCTTTTTCTTTCCTCAGCATTTTTTTTAATAATCGTATTCATTTCTTGGTTACTCTTTTCTCACTTTAGATTAGGAAAGATTGAGGAAGGGGGTTTTTTCCCCAAAGAAGACAAGAGTTTGGAAGTCCTGGAAAAGGAATATTATGATTTGCAGGATAAGATTCAAAAAGAAGTAACGGAGTTAATTCCCGAGCTTAAATCCAAGGAAGAAAGATACGAGGTTCTTACTTTTCTTGACTCTTTGATAAAGGAATCCCCATATGTTATGGAGGTTGAAAAAGCAGAGTTAGGACTTATTGATTATCTAAGAAGACCTGGACCCGGATTAGAAAAAGGAGATACAGAAGGAATAACCTTTCTTATAAAGGGTTATGTAGATAAGAAAACTTTGCTTAATTTAAAAAGAATAAAAGAAAATATAATGGATATTTTAAAAAAGCAGGCTTTTAATATAATGGAGAGAATTTCTATTTTAAGGCGAGTCAATAAGATACAATATAGTAATTCTTACCAGCAAATTCGTGAGTATGAAAAAGAGTTGCAGAAAATCATTAATAAGTCTTCTGTAGATATTAAGATAAAGAGAGACTTAGAAGAACTCATCGGACGATTTAAAGAATGGAAGACTTTGTGGATTTATCATCAAAAAATGAATTATTTAAAGAAAAAGATTGATTCTTTGAACGGACCATTAAAGAAAGAATTTGCAAACTTACTTTCGGATATTGAACAGATAGAGAGGTTTTCTGACTTTAGTAATGTAGAGAATAAAATCAAGATATTAAAATATACAATGCCTTCTCAATTTCAGGGTCTTATAAAAGACGCGGAGGGAATCTTGGATATATTATCAGAATTTATCCTTCCAGAAGAGATTGAAAAGTTGAAGGAAAAATTAGAGAAGTCTAATTTGCCTATAGATAAGCTAATGGAAATAGAAGAAGCTTTAGATAATATTAAAAATATAGAAGAAGACCAAAAATTTTTAGAAGATTTATTGAAATCTCAAGAAGGCATTAAAGGAAAAGATATCAAAACTCAAGAAGATATTCTCAAGGAAAAAGAAGAAAAGTTGATTCTTATAAAAATAATTCCTGATTATTCAAGGATTGCCTTGGGTGAAGAGATACAACTCGTTGCCTTGGGCGTGTATAGTGATGATTCTCAAGAAGATTTAACACTTCTCGGGAAATGGACAGGCACAGATAATAGTATCGCTTCTGTATCTGAAGGCAAAGTTTCTACACATTCTGTTGGAGAGATTAAGGTTTATGTAGAATTCCAAGGAATAAAGAGTCTGCCCGCTTCAGTAATAGTAGAGGAATCCCGGTTGGTTTCTATGATTCTTTCGCCTCAAAATGCACAGTTATCAATGAAGGATAAGTTAGTCTTGAAAGCAGAAGGATATTTTAGCGATTCTTCGCGCAAAGATATCACTTCTTTAGTTACCTGGAAACTTGCTAATCCGCGTATCATCAAAATAGAAAAAGGTAAAATCCTGCCGTTAAAATTTGGAGTAACCGAGGTACATGCTGAATATTTAGGAATAGAAAGCCTTCCTGCCAATATCAGGATTGTCGTTACAATGGATTGGTTGATATATGTGATTATTAAAGGGGTATTTTTCTTATTTTTAGGTATGGCTACGATGTTTATTGTTTTGTATGTTTTAACCGAAAAGAAAAAAAATAATTTAAAGAATTCTTTGGATAAGAATCCAGCAGAGTTCATAGTCAATCTTTATGAGAATGCAAAGAAAATATTAGCAATTTTTAATTTAAGTTATAAAGAGTGCCTCCCCCCGCTTTCTTATGCCGAATTAGTCCAGAAAAGTTATTCTATAGAAAATAACTTTTTTTTAAGATTTACTGCTAAATTTGAAGAAGCCAGATACAGCCATCATGTTTTGTCAAGCCGCGATGCGTCTTTAGCCTTAAACGATTATAATAATTTTCTAAAAATACTATTCAGCCGCTACAATAAGTTTTCGTTATTTCTAAAATACTGCCTGGCCCTTTTAGAGAGAAGGCCGCTTTTTATTCCTAAGTCGAACCTCCTAAAATTCCTTGCATTTACCCCCCATTTGTGATATTTTATCGTATCGGAATTTCAATAAATTGAAATTCCGACCGCCCTTTCAACAAGGTAGCGAAGGTATTGGGTAAGAAAGGGCGGGACTGCGATAGGCACTCTTCCGATACGACCCAGCCCCTTTGTTAAAAGGGGCTGTCCGAAGGAAGATAGTGCACGAGCAAAAGCAGAGTGCCTATTTGGTAAATTCATTCCACCATTTATTAATCCCTACACGACTTTGTTAAAAATGCA
>DCOU01000094.1 GCA_002322525.1 Candidatus Omnitrophica bacterium UBA1562
CATGTACCTTGGCCTGCCCAAAAATAACAAGTGCGTCTGAGCCATAAACAAAAAGGGGCATCCTAGATTACTCCAAAGATGCCCCTTTTTGCAAAAAATTATTATTTAAGTTCTAAAGTATGGGACGATACTTAATTTAACTTTTTAAAGCACATCCTTAGTTGTTCTAACGCAGTTTCTTATTACGCCTTTACATACTTTACTCTTTTACTCATTCTTGCGGCTACTGTTACCATTATCCCCCATATTAGAAAAATAGATATGGTCATCGGAACACCTACCCTCAACATTTCTGGTAAAACTTCAGGAAGACCAGCGGTTAGGAAGGGTGGATAAAGAACAATTTCTCCGTGGGAGATATGTTCGACTGCTAACATTACCACTCCGCCCCACAACATTGAATTTAACCAATTGATATGGTATTTCTCGGGAACTTTTTTTCCTACAGCAGTTGTCACTATTGCCGCACCCGTAGGAACAAGAAAACAAGCCATGTCTTACCTCCTTTTTAAATTTGAGATTAAAAGTGAAATACCCCAGATTATGAACACCGGTACCAACATCGCAATTCCTAACACAGCACCATTTTTAATCATTCCATCTGTTGTCTTCTCTAAAAATTCTCCACCTCCATATCCTAATATATGGTCGATAAGAATCATTACTGCTGCTCCCCATAGCATTGAAGCTAAAAAATCCAACTTGTAATCCTTCGGCAAAACAAACTTAGTTAAAGTTGCACTTACTGCCGCAATAGAAGTTGTTACTAACCACATCTTTTACCTCCTTTCTAAAAATCAATTTGTGCCCTCATCCCGCCTATAAAGATACCGCTTGTATCATCCGTAACATCTTTACCGAAGGGATTCCAGATGTATTGGAAATCCGGGCTTAAAGATAAATGCTTATTTACGAAGATACGGTAATACGCCTCAAGGTGGCCTTCTGGTTTTGCCCTGCGTACAGGATCAAGCGCCTCACTTGCTTTTTTGTAATCCTCAGACGCAATAGCTTGACCTACTGCAAATGCAAACACATCCTTTTCCCTGCCCCAAGGTTTACCTTCCGCCTGAAAACCGGCACTCCATGAATGCGCGAGTGAGAAATTCAAATCGCCTGTTGCCATAATATCCGGGTTATATACTCTGGGATTCTGCCAGCCGTAGCGGGTAAAGAGAGTTACGATATCGGTAATTTTCTGGTCAAAGCTTAAGCCAAAGCCATAATTTGCTTCTTTTGTCTTTTCAGTTTCAAGCCACTTGGTATGGTACACATTGTTATTCCAGCCAAGAAAACGATAGTTGCCGGGAAGATCAAAAACTTTAGTTTTAAAAGTAACCTGTCCGATATTAAAAAGGTTATCGCCTATTTTTTCCCAATCGCTATTTCCGTCAAATACACCATATCCCAATTCTAGCCATTCAAGCGACATATACGCCAAGCGAATGCCTGCGGTGTTATCCGGAAATTCAATTGTGGGCGAATTACGGAAAATCCTACCTAAGAATTGGGTGGTTTCGTCATTAGCAACCTCGCTTTGATCAAAATATGCAGTAGGGTCAAGTTTACCAAAAGCGATAACTGCCTTGTCTTTAAATAGCCCCTGTTCATACCAGAATTCAGTTAGGCGCACGTTATTATCATTATCGGCATCGCGATTTACGTTCGAGTAAAGCGTCAGGTTATCCTCAAGCCCGGCTCCCTGCCCAGTTTCAAGATGCAAGAATGCTTTACCGCCGACCTCTTTAAACTCTTTACCTATAGTAATATCTGCTGAATAGGAAGCATCGGTACGAGAAACTTTCTTCTGGATATCGGAAGCGGAATTATTAACGTTATTCGTCCCCTGGACAATCATAGTGCCGCCTGCCCCAATCTCTAGCCCTTCGGCAATACTGATCGGCGTTCCTGTTTGACGATGTAAATCCGTATCAAACTGTGAAAGTTTTGATTCATATTCAGAAATCTTTTTGTTCTGGTCCAAGATGCACTGTTTCTGTTCATCCATGCATTTATCATATTCGCCAAGTTTACTCTCCAGAGCCAGAACCCTATTCTCCAACTGCCGATATTGTTCAAAGCTTACATGCTCTTCGGCAAAAACATTTAAAACACTAAAATAGCTCATCATAAATAAAAGGATCAGAAACCTGCGTAACATTTTCACTCCTTTCCGTGCTACTAATATTATTTTCGTGCTACTAATAGGCAAAAAAATAATACCAGCTACTACACTAAATATCCCTGCCTGTAGTTGATAGGCTTAAAGTCCCGTGCTTCACCCCCTTTACTGACTTCAGGCGATCGGCTAATTTTTGGGCCTCTTTCGAAGAACCCTTAACCGCTATGATTTCTAAACAGTTATTATGATCAAGATGGATGTGTTGGGAAGAAATTATTATATCTCCAAAATCATGTTGGATATCCATAAGCTTATTTACAAGTTCTCTTTTGTGGTGGTCATAAATCAAAGTTATTGCGCCCACAATTTCCTTATTCTTCTTCCATTCAGCCTTTACTAAATCTTCGCGGATTAAATCTCGGAAAGCCTCCGAACGGTTGGTATAATTTTTCTCTCTGATAAGCCGGTCAAACTTATCTAACAGGTCTTTATCTAATGAAATTCCGAATCTAAATACTTTGAGCATATTTGATTATCTTAGTATTACTTTTATAAAAATAGTAGCACAAGATAGAATATTGTCAACTATTTTATCTAAACA
>DCOU01000103.1:0-2680 GCA_002322525.1 Candidatus Omnitrophica bacterium UBA1562
TTAGCTTTAGCGTATTTTAGCTCAAAAACCTGGGTAAGAGACTCTTTATCCATTGAACTTATTGTCTCTTTCATCCTGGCAATTCTTTCCGGGGTATCCATTATCACCACTGTGCCGGATTCATTATCTACAACCACGCTTCCTACATTGCTTTTTAGGACGCCTAATACTGTCAAAACATCAGTAGGCCTGGCATACTGGAGCTTAAATACTTTCACCTGCCTTGGGTCAGCCCATTTTGTGCCGTGAAGCGTTTCATAATCTTTTGCTAACATTACATAAATTACCTCGCCTCTTAATTCAGCGGCTAAATCATTGGAAAGCAAAACAATATCAAGGGCATCTTTAATAGTAACGTTCTTAAAAGAGAGGGTTACTCTGCCTCCTATGTTTTTGCTGACAGCAATGTTCATCTCAGCTTTTTCTGCCAAATACCTGATTGCGTCACTAACATTGGTATCCCTTAAATCTAAGGAGACTTTCCGTAAAAGATTGGGATTATTTAGGGCGTAACTAGACAGAGCAGATGTAGGTTCTTCTTCAGCAGAAATAGTCCACAGACCACAGACCATAGTCCATAGTAAAAACACCATCAACATAACCATTAATTTTTTTCTCATCGCATTCTCACCTCATTCATTAGACTATTGACCATCGACTATGGACTATCGACTACTTAAGTTCCAGCACTTTATTATTGTAACGTAGCTTCACTCTATCTCTAAAAATCTCCATAACCTTTAACTCCTTTATAGACTCACCCTTTTTAACAAAATAGGTCTTAGAGGTCTTTATGTCTTCAATTAAGGCTATGGGATTTCCTCCCCAATCCACGCCTACAAGTTTAAGGCCAGTCTGTGGCTCTCCTGATAAGCCTGCATCTTTTGCCTTTACAAGCTCAATTCTCTGAGGATTGAAAAGGTCATTGCCTCCAATCTGGCTCAAGTAATAGTCTAAAGGGCTAAGCTTGGTTAAAGAGGCCTCTTTTGGTTTTAGATACTTTGCAGGTGGCACTATTGCACTTTTTCTCAGCATTGCGTTAATAAAATCAAATGCAAGATAAATAATCATTACTGATAAAATCCCAACTAAGACCATCCTTAGAGAAAGCAGATTCAGTTTGGAAAAAGAAAACTCTCTTCTTCTCAACTTATGGAAGATTTCTAATAGGCTCTGTTTGGTCAAGAATGCAAATTCTTTGAGCTTTTCTGAAACTATTTTAATGTGCTTGTTTCTCTGTATTTCTTTTAAGGCGCCGGCATCGCCTCTTATAAGCCTGAATAGTCTTTCGCGGTCTGAGTGCTTTTTATTTACCATTAGCTACTTTCATCTCCTCGGATATAAGGTCTTGGACAATCTCCTTGTCTACCCTCTCTCTATTTCTTATTACTAATGCCTCCAGGCTATCATGGCATAAGTGGCAAATACGCCTGGGGCAGCCTTGAGTGTAATTATGAATTACCCCTATCGCTTCATCGCTAAAGAGGGGGATTCCGTTTTTATAGCCCACCTGTTTAATCCTAAAGTTGATCATTCCCCTTGTTTCCTCTTCATTTAAAGGATTAATTACATATTTTAAGGCAATCCTTTCCCAAAAATTCCTTATCTCTTTTATTTGAGGCAAAAGCTCCATTTGTCCCAAGAGCACGAGCTGTAACAGCTTAAATTTGTTCGTCTCATAATTTAAAAGCGCCCTTAAGGTCTCTATGGAACTGCTATTCAGTTTCTGCGCCTCGTCAATTAAAAAGATAATCGTCTTATTTTCATCCACTCCTTTTTGAAAAACATATCTTTCCAACGCTTTTTTATAGCCGGATATAGAAAAATTGTCCGGCTTAATCTCAAACGAATCTGTAAGGGATGACAGAAATTCAAGCTCTGAATCAGACGCAGGATCTAATATCATATTAAAATCATACCGGCTTTTATCCGAGAATAGGCTGAAGAGTTTTCTTGCTAAGGTAGTTTTACCTGTTCCTATATCTCCTAAGATTACGCTTAAACCCCGTTTTAATTCTATGGCAACCCCTAAACGAAGGAGCGCCTCTTTATGCTCTTGAGATTCATAGAAGAATGCCGGGTCCGGGCTGGTTGAAAACGGCTCCTCTTCTAATCCTAAGATTTTAAAGTAACTCATCTTTGCGTTCTGCGCTTTGCGTTGTGCGTTGTGCGTTTAAATAAAAAAGCCCAGCCTTCTCTGGTTTCGAGAAAACTGAGCTTAATCCTCGCTCCTTATTATTTAACTCTAAAAAACTTTTACCTAAGGTGTTTCTTTTTTTGTGTGTGTGTGTGTGTGTGTGTAGAATTGTTAGACTTACAGCATTTTTCGTCATCTTATTATTCTCTTTTTTTCTTCAATAACTCTCTTTACCTGTTTAAGATGCTTTTCGTTATACATTCTCCAACCCCGCCAGTCTCTTGGGGCCTTAGGAATCTTACCCTTTTCCTCCCACTCATACAATGTCTTCTTAGAGATACCAAATTTATCTGCTATCTCTTGAGCCCAATAACAATCTTTTCCTTTTCGGGACTTCATCATTTCTCCTTAGTGATTATCTCATACATCTACCTTTTAAGACGAAATTACTAAATCTAACATAGATAGTATACCTAATATAGAAAGAATATACCATATATCTGATCTTGTCAAGTGAAATCTTTTTCTCTTGTAGTATTACTA
>DCOU01000103.1:2828-5211 GCA_002322525.1 Candidatus Omnitrophica bacterium UBA1562
CCCCACCCAAAATTTGCCTTTTTGCCGGCACTCAAGCGTTGTGCGTAAGAAGCTTTGCATGCCGCGACCGTGTGATTTTTAATTGTTGTAGCGGCAAGCGGACGAACCCGCTCTTTAAAAACTTATTTTTCTTTCTGTAAAAAGTTGGTGTGAGGACGCTGTGTTTTGCAGCCGCCCGCACCCGGCTGCAAAACACAAGCAAAGCTTAAACCCGCAATAAAATTAGCTGGAAACCGGCCGGCCCAGGCTGGCGCCGAATGAGCCCCGCTCCCAAGCGGGGCGAATGGGGCGCGGGAGATGTGGGAGCGCCATCGGCGCGGTGCCATAGATTAAATTTGAGTTGTCAATTTTTCAAAGTAGGTTCGAGCAGCGTATAATAGCCCCGACATGAAATGCAGGAGCGCCGTAGCCGGCGAAGAGTAAAAGCATAAAGTAAAATTACAGATACAGCAATGCGCCCGTAGCTCAAATGGATAGAGCACCTGCCTTCTAAGCCGGTTGTTGGCCGTTCGATTCGGCCCAGGCGCGCCATATAAATTATATAAATGAAAATATTAAGAAAAATATTATTCATCGGCGCAATTATCTTCGTATTGATATTCGCGAGTGCTTATGCATTTCTACTTCTTCAGGGCAAGGCGATCATCATCCAACAACTTGAAGGCTTGACGCATAGGAAGGTAAATCTGGGTTACGCTGGCCTTACCTTGCCGCTTAATCTAGAGATAAGAAAACTGGATATCCCGGGCCTAGCAAAAGTAGATTATGCTTATGTTTCGCCCAGCATCCTGGGATTACTTAGCGGCAATATTGTTTTAAACGACCTTAAACTCATCAGACCAGAGTTTGTTTATGAAAAAACTCAGGCCAAGACACAAGAGTCATCTGCCAATATTAATACGCCACTTGTTTTGGCTACGTCTCAGTCAAGAGTAATTCTGCAGAAAAAACAGTCTCTGCGCCTGATAATTAAACACTTAAACATAAAAGACGGTAAGTTAGATTTTATTGACCGCACATTAGAGGGTGACGGAATTAAGCTAACCGTTAAGGATATAAATTTTAATCTTACTAATCTCTATATGTACCCCCATTCAGCCGTTACTGATTTTACATTTAAGGGTAAGATTCCTTGGCAGCAAGGCCAGGAAGAAGGGAAGATTGAGGTAGATGGTTGGCTGAATTTATTTAAGAGAGATATGCAGGCTACTGTAAAGATTGCAGATATCGACGGAATTTCTCTCTATCCGTATTATGCCAAGTGGGTGGATCTGGAGAGGGCGCGCATTGAAAAGGCAAAGCTGAATTTGGTCAGTAATATCAAGAGCGTAGATAACAATCTTACTGCTGAATGCCACTTAGAGCTGACTGATATTGTATTCAAACCGCGACCGGAGGAAGAAGAACAGAATAAGGCTCAGAAGATAGCCGTAGCAGTCTTAGATATTTTTAAGGCCTTAAATAAAGGAAAAATTGTTTTTAATTTTACGATTAAAACAAAGATGATTAATCCCGCATTCAGTTTAAATAATATTAAGGATGCATTTGAGGCAAGGTTGGCCGAAGGCAGGAAAAACAATCATATTGCTGCAGATATTGTGCGTTTTCCGGGTAGACTCGTAGGAGGCACGGTTAAAAGCGCCACGGATTTATCCCGGGCATTAATCGACGGTGTATTTAGTATAGGTAACAAAGTCAAAAAAGCAGTTGAAGTAGCGTTTAAGAAGGAACAAGAAGAATAGTGGTGGCTGTAGCTCAATTGGTTAGAGCGCTAGACTGCGGTCTATTTCATTGTCTTGACAACCATGTAGTTCTTTGATAAAATATTATTATGGTAAAGAAAAAATGTCTAACATGCCGCAGGATATTCTATGTAAAGAAATTTCATGCGAAAAAAGGTTGGGGTAAGTATTGTTCAATAAAGTGTCATGCAAAGGGGCAGATAAAAGGCAAATGGGTAGAGTGTGATTATTGTGGAAAGAAGATTTGGCGTACCCCTCGCGATTTTAGAAAGTCAAAAAACAAGCGGTTTTTTTGTTCGGTAAAATGTCACTGTATTTGGGAAAACAAGAATGTTAGATATGGCATAAATGCGCCCAACTGGATTGCAGGGGAGCATTCTTATAGAGCGTTATTAAAAAGAGCGGGCATAGAGGAAAAGTGCAGAAGGTGCGGTAATCGAGATAAGAGAGTACTCACGGTTCACCATAAAGACAGCAATAGAAGAAATAACAAAATTGAAAATTTAGAATGGCTTTGTAGAAATTGTCATTGTATAGTGCATTGGTGTTAGTTAAATTATGGTGGCTGTAGCTCAATTGGTCAGAGCGCTAGACTGTGGCTCTAGAGGTTTTGCGGGTTCGATCCCCGTCAGCCACCCCAT
>DCOU01000089.1 GCA_002322525.1 Candidatus Omnitrophica bacterium UBA1562
ATAACAATGCCTATAAAAAACATTGTTATGCTTACAGGCTTATTGACTGAATAACTTGAAAGAGACATATATCACCGCTTTAAAGGTACCTATGGAGGTTTCGTAAGGTTGCGCTAGGTTTCGTCAGGTTGCGTAAAGTTGCAAAAATCTTTTGTGTAACTTTACGAAACATTACGCAACTTTACATAACTTTACGCAACCTCCATGAGTCTTTTACTACTTCAATTCATACCATCTTCCCGGCCCGAGCGGGCCTTCTGCTTTTAAAAAACCCTTGTCCATAAGGTATCTTAAATCCCGCGCCGCTGTAGGTATTGATATTTTAAATAAATCCGCGTATTCTTTTCTGGTAATCTTTTCGGTCTTTTTGATGTGCTCCAATAATTGAACCTGTCTTTTGGTAAGCTGCGTGCTTTTGGGTTCTTCTTGTTCTTTTGTAGGGGAGGGTTTAAAACCCTCCCCTACATACGGTTCTGCCAGAGCCTTAGAAGGCATCACAATTATCTCTTTTATTTGTAGGGGGCGGCCACTGACCGCCCCTACACCAATAGGTTCTATTTTAACAGATTCAGGCGCAGGCTGAACCTCAATAGAGACAGTCTGCGGTTTTCTTTTTTCCAGCCATCCTGCGGCTACGGTATAAAGCGCTGGTATTACGAAGAGGGTCAGGAAAGTGCAGACAGTAAGGCCTCCCATTACAGTTATTGCCATAGGGGCCTGAAGCTCAGAACCTTCCCCCAGGCCAAGCGCCAAAGGAAAAAGGCCTAAAACTGTAGTAAATGATGTCATCATTATAGGCCTGAGCCTGTTTGACCCTGCCTGGCTAACTGCTGTAACAATGTCTTTACCTTCATTTCTAATAGCATTTACTTTATCTATTAAAACAATTCCATTGTCTACAACAATTCCCCCTAAAACAATAACTCCTAGTATAACCACAACGCTTATTGGTGTATGTGTCAGAAAAAGCACTAACGTAACCCCTATTAAAGATAATGGCAGGGTAAACATGATAATAAACGGCTGCCAGAACGATTCAAATTCGCTCGCCATAACCATATAAACCAATAGCACTGAAAGTATCAACGCAAACATCAAACTGAGAAATGATTCTTTCATTTCCTGGTTTTCTCCGGCAAGCTGTATGGTAAAATCCTTTTCAACCTGCCTGGCTGCCAGCTTTTTGACATCAGCGTGCCTGGCCATTACAGAATCTATATATTTATTGACATCCTCTATTACCTTATCAAGGGCCCTGCCTGTCACATTTGCGGTCATCAATATCACCCTTTGCTGATCAAGTCTTTTTATCTCGCTAGGGCCAACCCCATGAGAAATATAAGCGACCTCTGATAACGGCACATCTATGCCCAGAGGAGAATGTATCAATATAGACCTTATGCTTGAAAGGTTTTTCCTGTCCTCAGGCCTTAATCTTAGCTTTACGTCTATCTCCCTGCCCTCTTCCTTAAACCTTGTGGCAGTAACTCCTTTGATAGAAATATGAGCTGCCTGAGATATAGCGCCCACTGAAAGATTGTATAAAGCTGCTTTATCCTTAATAATATTTACTTTTGTCTCAGGCGCAGGAGGCGCAAGGCTGGTCCTTATGCCGTAAACGCCCGGTATCTTTACCAACCCTGAATGAAGTTCTTCGTAAAGCCTTTTTGTAAAGCTGAGGTCCTGGCCTTTTATCTCTATGACAATAGGGGCGCTGCCCATTAACGCGCTTTTAAAAATGCTTTCCTGTAAAATATATTCTATCCCAGCGCCTTCCAGATTTTCTTTGTCCAGTTCTTTTTTTAGATTCTGTATTATTTCGGAGGTGCTGAGTTTGCCCTTTTCTTTGCCTTTTTTAAGATTGACTATGATATTGGCCTGATGCGAGCCAAGGGTCTCTATCATGTCCCCGGCTGCCCTTTCCTTGCTGGAACCAATAGTAACTGCCGCGCTATCAACATCTTTATTATTTAAAAGTTTATTTTCTATCTTTCTGACACTAGAGTCTGTTATTTCAAGCCTGGTGCCTGTAATAAGGTTAACCTTCATGATAAATTCACGCTGGTCTATCTTGGGCATAAACTCTTTATTAAGAAACCGAAAAATAATCATGCTGAATAAAAAAAGGATAAGGGCTCCTAATATTATCAGCTTTTTATTTTTAAGCGCAATCGGAAGAGACTTGCCATATGCAGTCCCCATCCATTTAATCAGCTTGAACTCTGAACCTATTCCCATAGGCGCTTCTTCGCCAGAACCGGCCTTCCTCTTCCTGCCAATAGTCACAAACAGAGGAATCAGCGCCAGGGATACATAAAGAGAGGCCATAAGAGAATACGTGACAGTTATAGCTACCTCTTTAAAAAGCTGGCCTGCGATGCCTGTAACAAATATCATGGGCAAAAATACAACTACTGTTGTCATGACCGAGCCCCATATAGGGCTTTCGACTTCATTTGCTCCAATCCTGGCTGCTTCTTTCAAGTCTTTGCCGCTCTGGATATGATTCGATATGTTCTCAATGACTACAATGCCGGCGTCAACAAGCATGCCTATGCCCAGGGCAAGCCCTCCGAGAGAAAGCATATTAAGCGAAATTCCGCTGAAATACATCAAGGTGAATGTTATCATTATGGATATGGGTATGGAAAGGGCGACTATAATGGAAGGTTTCAACTTCTTTAAAAATAGCCAGAGCACAAGAAATGCCAGAAACCCTCCTTGCCAAGCAGCGTCTCCGACATTCCGTATTGATTTTTTGATAAAAATAGACTGGTCATATACTATATTTACATTTATACCGCTCGGCAGGTCCTTTTTTATATCGCCAATCCGCTTTTTTATATTGTCCGCCACCTGCAATGTATTGGAGCCTGCCTGTTTTAAAATAGCTATTGAGATATTTTCCTTGCCGTTAAACCTGGAGATGCTCGTGCGCTCCTGGAACGTGTCTTTTACCTCCGCGACATCCTTAAGATACAGAAGCCTCGGCCTTTCTTCTTTCTTCTTCTGGGCCTCTGAGTTTTCAGAAGCTGTTCTTGGGTTTTCAGGTTCATCGATCCCCACAACCGTATCCTGAATCTGGGAAACTATTTCAAATTCGCCTATAGTGCGTATAAGATATTCATAAAAATGCTCCTCGATGGTTCCTGCTGGGTAATTAAGGTTTGAGGATTTAAGCGCGTCCACTATTTTATTTATCGCTATGCCTGATGCCCTCAGCCTTGCCTGGTCAATCGATACGACTATTTCCCTTTCCAACCCTCCTGTTATATTGCAGGACGCAACCCCAGGCACCTTCTCTAGTTCATCCTTTACAAATTTTCTTGTAAGTTTTAAAAGCTCCGAAGGCGCCTTCTCCCCTGTAACGCTTAGCGTCATTACAGGAAGCTCGAACGGGTTGAACTTCATTACTATAGGGTCTGCTGATCCTAAAGGCAGCCTTTCCTTCACAAGGTCTATCTTTTCCCTTACCCCTAAAGAAGCAAAATCCATATTGGTTCCCCAGTTGAACTCTGTTGTTACAAGGGAAATGCCTTCTTTTGAAGCGGAGCTGATCCGCTTCAGGTTGCCTACAGTGCCTACCGCTTCTTCTATGATCTTTGTTATGAGGGTTTCTACTTCTTCAGGCGCGGCATTTTCGTATGTTGTTACAATGGTGAGCTGTGGATAAGAAATAGCAGGAAACAGTTCCTGGGGCAGCCTGCCGAGGGAGATCAGGCCGATAAGAATAATCCCTAAAAAAATCATTGTTACGGTTACGGGCTTGTTTATCGAAAGGTCTGGCAGCTTCATTAAATTTCCTTCTGATATTGATAAACCCTAAACACTAAACTCTAAATCCTAAGCAAATCCAAAAACAATAAACCTGAAACTCAAAACATAAAGTTTTGAGTTTTGAATTTCGTATTTTGAGTTTGTTTAGAGTTTAGGGTTTCGAATTTAGGATTTTTAAGAATTTTCTTTGTCATTTAGCAGGTGTGTTCTCCTGAACTTCTATAACCTGAACAGGCATTTCCTCTTTTAGCTCTTGCGGAGTCTCTGTTACCACTAGCTCTCCTTCAGAAAGGCCCTGGCTTACAACTGAATAATCTGTTGTAACATATGCTACTGTGACCGGCTTGATGCGAGCCTTATTATTTTCAACTACAGATACAGTGTAACCCTCATCTTTTTTAGTCAGGCTGAGGCTCGGGATAACCAATGCATTATTG
>DCOU01000151.1 GCA_002322525.1 Candidatus Omnitrophica bacterium UBA1562
TGGGTTCAGAACGTCGTGAGACAGTTCGGTCTCTATCTGATGTGGGTGTTAGGATACTTGAAGGGGAGTTCTCTTCAGTACGAGAGGACCTAGAGAAACGAACCTCTGGTGTTCCGGTTGTCCTGCCAAGGGCAAAGGCCGGGTAGCTATGTTCGGAAGGGATAAGCGCTGAAAGCATCTAAGTGCAAAGCCCCCCCCAAAAATAGGTATCCCTTCCTTGGCCGTAAGGCCGAGGATGAAGGCTGGTCGTAGACTACGACCTTGATAGGCGCAAAGTGTAAGATCCGTAAGGATTTCAGCTAATGCGTACTAATCAGCCAATCGGCTTGGCCTCATAAATTTTTCTGCGAGAGCAGAAAAATTTAATCCTGAGTTTCCTTCATGCAAAAGTGCTGGAGGCGAAGGATAAACGATTCATCCGGTTTTTGTAGTTTTACCTAATATGTAGTTGTTAAGGATTTACGCTCTGTCTAAAATGTCCTATCTCATAAGCAACCGCAAAATTCTCTGCGATAATTTTGCGGTATTCGGCAGGACAAATCGGATACAAGTAAATAATACGATTTGGAGTGCTCATACCGAGGGGGAAACACCGCGTTCCCAAAAACGTGCTGCGCACGTTTTTCCAAAGGGGCTCTGCCCCCTATGGCGCTCGGCTGCCGCCTCGCTGTTACCCCGAAAGCGTGGGGAAGCGTCTTCCCCACACCCCATCTGGGAACGGGTTAGCAGGTTGCTCTTTAAGGTTTTAGATAATTCGTTGCATATCTCGCAATCATTTGGAGTGCTCATACCGAGGGGGAAACACCCGTTCCCATTCCGAATACGGAAGTTAAGCCCCTCAGGGCCGATGGTACTATACTCGTAAGGGTACGGGAGAGTAGGTTGGTGCTCCTTAAAATTTGCCGCCAATCGCTAAGGTTGGCGGCATTTTTTTGGGCGGCAAATTTTAACTCCGCCGAATGCGCCAAAATTATTGTTCCTAAAAATGGTTAAGTTTCCCGATAAAGAGAATTTTGGCGCTTCTTATGAGGCGGAGTAAAGTTTCCGGTATTGCCCTTGCCTAAACGCTTGGAAATTTCTTCCGCTGCGCTTAGAAATTTCCTTCGCAGGCTTCGGGATAATTCGCGCAAATAACTTATGTTCGCGCAGCGCGAACATAAGTTATGCGTTCATTATAGGTTGGTGCTCCTCTAAATTTTGCCCGCTAATCTTAATTGGATAGCGGGCCATGTGCAACTCCTTTCTTCTGATATTATTTACCTAATTATTATATCAGAGTTAAGTGTTGCACTAGTAACTTGAGCCCAGGGTCTCGCCACCCGCTAAAACCTCCATTCGCTCGCACCTTGCCAGCTGCATTTATAGGGTGCGGTTTGAGTTGACAAGAACTTCAAAAGGGGTAAAATAATTTGAGTAAATGTGGTCAGAATTAGCTTTGAAAAATAAAACTGATCCTGACCCCGTTTTTTTTCGGTTTTCTTATGGGCAGGGCTTGAAATCTAGAAAATTATAGTGTATATTATAAATGTAAGGTGAATTAGCCACGGAAGAAGGCATGCGAAAGATGCCTGAAACGTGGCTTTTTTATTGGGAATGAATATGGAAGAGCGCAGGCGATTTGTAAGATGGCAGGTAAATAGGCAGGCAAGCGTTAAACTGCGAGATCAGGATAATCCTTTTGATTGTAAAATTAAAGACATTGGTCTTAAAGGCCTTAGAATTTATTCACCTCAAGAGTTGAAAAAAGACAGCAACCTAGCATTAAGCATTGCCTTGGGTTATGAATTATCCTTAAATATAGAGGCTTCTGTTGCCTGGAATAAAGCTGTCGGAGCAGACAATATTTGCGGTCTTTATTTTACAAGGATAAGAGACATCGATAAAGAAAAGATTTATGAATTTGTTCGGAAGAATTTTCCAGAACAAATAGAACAACAACTTTGGAAGGGCGTTGTGTAAAATAGTATATATTTCTGTTTTTATATAATCCCAAGCTTTATTTTGCTTGGGATTTTTATTTTAGGAGGTATAATAATGAGTAGAGAACCTTGCCGTCTTTGGCGGCATGGGTCCTTTGCGTTTCGTGCAAAGGATTTTGCTAAATAAAAATTACAATGTTTGTGCTATCTAATTTCATAGTTGCAGCGACTAGAGTTCTCGGAGTTCTTCTGACTATACTCTACTGGTTGATATTGATCCGGGCTCTGATTAGCTGGGTAAATCCTGATTCCTTCAATCCAATAGTGCAGTTTCTATATAAGACTACTGAACCGATACTTTATCCCATAAGAAAGATGTTGCCTTTTAGCTTAAAATTTGGGATTGATATATCACCGATAATTGCTTTTCTCGCAATTATATTCCTCAAATCTTTCCTTATTAACACCCTTTTGGATTTAGCGATGAGATTAAAATAAACCGCTCTAAGCCTAATTTTGCTTGGGCACTTTGCTACGCAAAGTGCCAATGGAGAAACTAATAGCAGCATTGAATTTTTTGTTTTAGGAGTTATAATATAACTAATCGAAAGTAGCTTGGAGGCTTTATGCAGTTTAATGAAATAAGGAAAGAACTAGAAGGTCTTGTTTTTGATATGCTACGTATTGATAGTGATAATTATTTTGAGGCGGTGATTGAAAAGAATGAGTTGGCAAAGCTTACTGCAAGACTTGAAAGGCTTTTTGGTTCGACTGTGTGGCCTTCCGACAAACGGCTGTCACTCCAAGTTCAGGAGATGATAGAAGAATTCGGCGGTATTAGGCCTGGCCAGACCCTCTATTTCTGGAATGAAGGAAAAGATGCGGTATTTGCCATGCTCTGGCCATGGCAGGATGGGTATCACACCACAGTAAAGATTGGTCGGAAATAGGGACAAGGAGTAAGAATAGAAATTAAAGTGCAGAAATTAACTCAAGACCAACTTAAGAAGATGGGAGTTTTTCAGTGGCCTATATGGGAGAAGGAAGTTTCCAGGTTTCCCTGGGTTTATGATAGTATAGAGGAATGTTTTTTCTTGGAAGGCAAAGTCACGGTAGAGACCAAAGACGGCAAAAGCCTAAGTTTTGGTAGAGGCGATTTTGTCACCTTTCCCAAAGGCTTATCCTGTACCTGGAACATAAAAGAACCGGTCAGAAAACACTATAATTTTAGATAAAAGGGGAGGTGTCCGATGGTTAAAAAACAGGTAATTCTTATGCGGAGAATAGAAATTTTATTTGCATTAATACTATTTTTGTTATCTGGATGCGTAACAACATCTAAGGCGCCTGAATCCGAGGTCAAAAAGGGAGTTTTGGATGATGTTTTAGTTTTTCGTGATTTAGAGCAGATTGATTTAGATAAAGATGGCGTAAAGGAAATCGTAGCTATTTATGCTACGGGCATTAATTCAACGGGTGTTAAAGTAATAAAGTTCCACAACGACAAAGGAGATGTTATTTTTGAGCACATTTTTAATACCCCATCTGTTAAATTTGCGATAAAAGATAATATCCCTACCCTTATGGTTGAGGAAACAATTCAAACCACTGGAAGCAAATTAAAGAGTATTTACCATTGGGATGGCAAAGCCTTTACCCCGTTAGAGACTGTAGGTAGACGATAGAAAGCTATGGTGTCTCTAACGGGGTTTACGCTTGTCGGAAAATAATAAATAATAAAAACAATGAGGAAAATAATCATATTATCCGTAATCTTTATATCTTTATTTATAGCTACAGCTTTTGCCCAGGCTTCCATAAAAGCCGAAGTAGATAAAACCACTGTCACAACGGATGATATTATTACTTATAAACTTATAGTTACTTCATCTGAAAAAAATATACCTACACCGCAACTGCCTAAATTTACAGGATTTAAGGTAATATCTTCAGCTCAGTCATCGACAGTATCATTTACCCCGCCCCTGCGCGCAGGAGCGGGGTTTACTAAAGGCAATGTAAAGGCCATAGTTGTCTATGCATTTATTTTGGCTCCTACTGATATTGGTAAGTTTAAGATTGAGCCGAGTGCTGTAAAAATAAAAAATGAAACCTTTTCTACCGCTTCCTTTGAAATAGAAGTGAACCCCGTTAGAAATACCAAACCTCTTAATAAGGAAAACAAGATTTCTAACGGGGTGAAGCAAGGTAAAGCCAGACCTAAGGCTGAACCTGAACAAAAACCGCTAATGCCTGAAGAAACCCAGCCAGAAACAGAAGAACAACCGCAAATTACCCTTTAATCCCGCGAATGGGAAAATCACTAATTGCGCCTATCCAGTATTTAAAAGGTATCGGCCCTAAAAGGGCTAAGTCGTTTAGTAATCTTGGCATAAATACTATAGAAGACCTCTTATATTATTTCCCCCGGCGTTACGAAGACCGCACAAATTTTATTTCTATATCCAAATTGCAAGAAGGCCAAACTTACACCATAAAAGCGCAAGTTCTGGCCAGAGGAGAACGGCAATCTTTCAGGCGCAGGGGCTTTAGCATAATTGAGGTGGCTGTAGGAGACTCTACCGGCAAGCTCTTCTGCGTCTGGTTTAATCAGCCATATCTAAAGGGATATTTTAAAGTAGGCCTAACCTTGATTTTATACGGCAGGATAGAGCGATATGCAGGACGGCTTCAGATGAATTCTCCGGAATTTGAGGTTGTCTCCGATGAAACGGATGAGCCCCGCCCTTCCTTTAAATCTAATACAGCGTCGGAGGAAGGGCGGGGTGAGTCTTTGAATATAGGCAGAATCACGCCTGTTTATTCTTTGCCTAAAGGCTCGACGCAGCGTCATTTGCGACAGATTATAAAATATGCGTTGGATGAATACTCACCCGAGATTAAGGACTTTTTGCCTTATGATATCAGGTCAAGATGCAACCTTTTAAATCTCGCCAGGAGCCTTATTAATATACATTTTCCTGAAAATTTGGATATGCACAACGATGCTTACAGAAGGCTCTCTTTTGAAGAGTTTTTTCTATTTCAACTTCCCCTTGTTTTAAGAAAATTAAAAAAGAAGGAGAAAACAGGTATAAGCCATAAGGTAGACGGCGAGTTAATTAATGCTTTTATAGAAAGTTTACCTTTTCAATTGACTCTTGCCCAAAAAAAAGTTATTGAGGAAATTAAATCGGATATGGCAAAACCTTCTGCTATGCAGCGGTTGCTACAGGGTGATGTAGGTTCGGGCAAGACTGTGGTGGCAACTATTTCGGGCCTGATAGCTATTCAGGGAGGATACCAGGCGGCTTTTATGGTTCCTACCGAACTCTTGGCAAGGCAGCATTATGAAAAAATCAGCTTTCAGCTGTTAGCTTTAAGCTGTAAGCTAAAAGAAATAAAAGTGGGATTACTTACCAGTAGTGCTAATGAGAAAGAAAAAAATAAGATATATCAAGAGATAAAAGAAGGAAAAATAGACTTAATAATTGGAACGCATGCTTTATTAGAAGAAGGTGTGCAATTTAAAAACTTGGGATTGGTGGTGATTGATGAGCAGCATAAGTTTGGCGTGGGCCAGCGGGCTTTATTACCTGCCAAAGGCACTAATCCTGATGTCCTGATCATGACCGCCACACCCATACCGCGGACACTGGCGATTACTTTATACGGCGATTTAGATGTTTCTATTATAAATGAATTACCGCCAGGAAGGCTTGCGGTCAAGACAATGCATTTTAGCGAGGAGAATAAGTCTTCAGCTTATGAAATTGCCAAAGAGCAATTGCGGCAAGGCTGTCAGGCCTACATTGTTTATCCCGTAATAGAGGAATCTTATGTTTTGGATATTAAAGGTGCAAAAAAGATGTATAGTGAATTAAAATCAGGTGAATTGAAAGAATTCAAATTAGGCCTTATTCACGGCAGATTAAAACAAAACGAGCAGGATGAGATTATGTTAAAGTTTAAGCAAAAAGAACTGGATGTTTTGGTGTCTACTACTGTCTTAGAGGTTGGTATTGACATAGCCAATGCTACCTGTATGATTGTAGAAAGTGCCGAGCGTTTTGGTTTGAGTCAATTGCATCAATTGCGCGGCCGCGTAGGAAGGGGGAGGCAGGAATCATTTTGTATACTTATATCCAACGCCGAAACACCCGAAGCAAAAGCACGCCTTGAGGCGATGCTCAAATATAACGATGGATTCCGCATTGCCGAAGAGGACTTAAAAATTAGAGGGCCGGGTGAATTTTTTGGGTTGCGCCAGTCAGGCCTTTCCGAATTAAGGATTGCCAATCCCCTAACGCAGATGCAGCTGTTAAAAAAGGCAAGGGAAGAGGCAATAAAGCTTATAAACAGAGACCCCTGTTTAGGATTACGCCAGAATCTTGGCCTGAGGGGGAGATTATTACAAAGATTTCCGGAGTATGAAAAGCTAATGTTAGTAGGTTAAGGTTACGGTTACGAAGCCCGTAACGTTATTCGGTTACGTTTTTCGTCTTAAAACGTAACCCTAACCCAAGACGAAACGGGCATCGTTACCTTAACCCAATGACGTAACCCAAATTAAATATGCGTATCACTTCAGGTATATATAAGGGTAGGACCATTAAGATGCCTAAGGGCATAAGGCCGACACAGGGCAAAGTAAGAAAGGCCTTATTTGATATTCTGGGCGATATCCAAGGCCTATCTTTCTTGGAGTTGTTTTCCGGCTCAGGCGCAGTGGGGTTTGAAGCTGTATCGCAGGGCGCAAAGCAAGTAGTATTTGTGGAGAATAATTCAGGTTGCATTAAGGCCTTAAAAAATAATTTTACCTACCTACTACCTACTACCTACTACCTACTACCCCTGGATGTTTTTATGGCCATTAAGAAGCTGTCTAAAGATAAAAAACAGTTCGATATCATCTTTTTAGACCCGCCTTACTATAGGCCAGAAGGCCGTGGTTTGGCT
>DCOU01000118.1 GCA_002322525.1 Candidatus Omnitrophica bacterium UBA1562
GTTATCGGAAAGCCGTGTGAGGGAAAACCTCACGCACGGTTTGATGAGGGGATGGTGGAAACACAATCTGTTTGCGCGCCACTGTTCTACTCTACAAAATGCATTTTTCCTCAGACAGTCAAAGGATAAAGTTTTCTTAACTTATTGCTAAACAATGACTTATCTTTTTAATAATAGTAAAATAAGGTCAAAAATTAACATAGTAGTGATATTAAACTTGGCATGTCATACCGAGTAGGCATAGGTTACGATATCCACCGTTTAGTCGATGGCCGTAAATTATTTATCGGCGCAATAAAGATCCCTTATATTCAGGGTTTATTGGGGCATTCTGACGCAGATGTGCTCCTGCATGCAATATGCGACGCATTATTAGGCGCAGTAGCAGAAGGCGATATAGGCCAACATTTCCCTGATACAGATCCCAGATACGACGGCATTTCGAGCATAGAATTATTAAAAAGAGTTGATAGCTTGATAAGAAAAAAGAATTTCCTCATTAACAATGTAGATACGGTAGTAATTGCGCAGGAGCCTATACTCTCACCTTTTAAAAAACAGATGCAACAGGCGATAGCTGAGATTTTAAATATTAAAGAAGATAACGTAAATATAAAAGCTAAGACCAATGAGGGCGTAGGAGAAATTGGCAGGAAGGAAGCTATAGCAGCCTATGCGGTAGTTACGGTAATATCCAAGGAGGCCAAATGATAATTTGCTTACTTTTATTAAAAATATTGGTTGTTCTTTTGGTTTTGTTCGTCTTAAAGATTATTCTTATTTCCATATTTTTTTACAGAGAGATTCAGGCTGCTCGGGCTAAAGACCCCGCTGCCAAGAGTTTTTTCGAGGTGCTTTTACTTTATCAGGGCTTACATGCCTTAATAAGCCATCGCACTGCCCATTTTTTCTATAAACTGCACCTATTCTTTTTGGCACGTTTAATCAGTCAGATTTCCCGACATTTTACGGGTATTGAAATACATCCCGGTGCCAAGATCGGCAAAGGATTCTTTATTGACCACGGGATGGGTGTAGTAATCGGCGAGACTGCCATTATCGGCGATAGCGTGCTTTTGTATCAGGGAGTTACTCTGGGAGGCACGGGATTAGAAAAAGGCAAGCGCCACCCCACCATTGGCAATAATGTGGTTATTGGCACTGGAGCAAAGGTATTGGGCAATATCACCGTCGGAGATAACTCATACATCGGCGCAAACGCAGTAGTGATTAAAGATGTGCCGCCGAATTCCACGGTTGTAGGCGTGCCAGGGAGGATTACAAAACAGGACGGCAAAAAAATCGATATCAGTTTGGACCATATCCATATACTCGACCCCATTATGGAGTCTATCCAAGAACTCGAAGAAAGAGTTAAGAAAATAGAAGGCTTAAATTCCAAATAACAATCTTAGCGTATAGCGTAGAGCGTGTAGCGTATAGGCTAAACGCTAAACGCTATCCGCTAAACGCTAAAACATGCCTATTTTTATATACAATTCCCTCGCCCGTAAAAAAGAAGAATTTATTCCTTTAAATCCCCCACAAGTAAATATTTATACGTGTGGCGTAACTGTCTATGACGAAAGCCACATTGGCCATGCCAGGAGTCTTTATATATTTGATGTAATCAGGCGGTATTTAAAATATCGGGGATTTAATGTAAAATTTGTGCGTAATATCACCGATATAGACGATAAAATTATAAACCGCGCCGGAGAACTTAAAATTGACTGGCAGCAATTAGTTAAGAAATACATTGATAGATATTACGAAGACTTAGAGGCTTTGGGTATCCAAAGAGCCGATTGCGAGCCCCGGGCAACTGAAAATATTGCCGATATGATTAAACACATTAAGGGATTGATTAATAAAGGTTACGCATACGTTACGGATAGCGGGGTATATTTTAACGTGCGTAAATTTAAAGATTACGGAAAATTGTCCGGCCAGGGTATAGACCAGATGCAAAGCGGTGCCCGGATTGAACCGGATGAGACAAAACAGGACCCTTTGGACTTTGCTTTATGGAAGAAATCAAAAGAGGATGAACCTTCCTGGGTGAGTCCGTGGTGTGCCGGCCGTCCGGGTTGGCATATCGAATGCTCTGTAATGTCTCAGAAATTCCTAAAGACAGATACACTGGATATACACGCAGGCGGAAGGGATTTGATTTTCCCTCATCATGAAAACGAGATTGCACAGAGCGAAGCCTTGACTGGCAAGCCTTTTGCCAAATATTGGATACATCACGGCTTACTTACCATTAACGGCCAAAAAATGGCCAAGTCATCAGGAAATTTTGTGACCATAAAAGATTTCATGAATAAATATGAATATGCAGATATGTTAAAATTATTTTTCTTGTCTGCGCATTACTCTCATCCTGTAGATTACAATGATAAAAAAATAGAAGAGGCAGAGGTGGCCCTGGAAAGGATTATGATTTTAATCGATAAGATTGGAAAAGATGTCACAAAGTCACAAAGTCATAAAGTCACAAGTGAAAAAGTTGAAGAGATAGAAGAAATAAAGAGTAAATTTATCGATGCAATGGATGACGATTTTAATACACCGCAGGGGCTGGCAGCCATTTTTGAATTGGTTAATATTACGAATAAAAACATAGATAATTTAGGATTTATATCTAATGCTAAGAGTTTATTGTTAGAGCTAGCTGATATATTTGGCTTAGAATTACGCGAATTTATCAGTAGTAGCAGCAGTAGTAGCGCATTTGGAGATATTGGATCTTTAATTGCGAAGCGAAATGAAGCGAGGAAAAGAGGGAATTTTCAGGAAGCAGACAATATACGTAAGGAATTAGAAGGGAAGGGTATTATTTTAGAAGATACCAAAGATGGTACGACTTGGCGTAGGAAGTTATAGTAATTTAGCGGGTGGCTTGGTTTGATTTGAGCCGCATCTAGAAAATTCGAGTGGGCATGGTCCCGCCAAAGAACTTTGGCGGGGAGCGAGAAGTTTCTCGAAGTGCAGCGAGCCACGCTGGGGCGAGCAAACAGTGCGGCGAAAACAAACCAAGACAGGCCGCTAAATGGGTAAGAAAATTATGAAGGGTAAATTTATTACTTTTGAAGGCTCGGAGGGATGCGGCAAGAGTACGCAGTCAAAGCTGCTGTATCAATATCTAAGAAGAAGCGACCTTAAGGTAATTTATCTACGCGAGCCGGGCGGCACCAAGGTAGGTGAGAAGATAAGAAAGATTTTATTAGACTCCAAGAATGATTCGATAACACCAATGACTGAGATGCTCCTTTATATGGCAGCGCGCGCTCAAGTGGTAAATGAGATTATTGTGCCGGCTTTGAAGAAAGGCAGGATTATTATCTGCGATAGATTCTTAGATTCTACCATTGCTTATCAGGGCTACGGCCTGGGAATAGATATCAAGTTTATTAAATGCGTCGGAGAATTTGCCACTTCCGGCATAAAGCCGGATTTAACTATATTTTTAGATTTACCTCTTAAAAAGGGGCTTAGGCATCGCCAGTATTCAAAAGACCGTATCGAAAAACGCTCATTAGTGTATCATTCCCGAGTTCTGGAAGGTTATCTTAAGCTCGCTCACTTAGAGCCTGAGAGGATAAAGATTGTAAAGGTCAATAAGGACAAGATTAAGACGCAGTCTGAAATAAGGAAATTAGTAGATAAGTTTTTATGGTGTAGGAAAGCATAAAGCACTTTCCTAACCACTGAAAATCGCAGAAGGTTATCGCCGCCTGCCTGCCGGCAGGCAGAAAGGCGATTTTCTTGGAATTAAAGCCCCGTTAACGATATGTCATTTAAAGATATAAAAGGTCAAGACAAGCCCATACAGCTGCTTCAGGAATACATAAAGAGTTCCCGCTTTGAAGGCAGCTATCTTTTTATGGGCGAAGAGGGTGTAGGCAAGAAGCTCGTAGCTAAAACACTGGCTAAAGCATTAAATTGCGAAAACCAAACTTTAGATTCTTGCGATAGATGCGTATCTTGTTTAAAAATAGAAAAAGGCCAGCATCCAGACATCCATATTATTGATAGTTCAACTTCACTTAACGTTAATCATAGGCTCAGCCAAAGAATCAGCCTGGAGGAAACTGATTCCATAAAAATAGAATATATCCGTCAATTGCAAAAAGATATTAACTTAAAACCATATGAAGGAAGAAAAAAAGTCTTTATTATTGACAATGCCCATAGTTTAACTGCTGAAGCTAGTAACGCACTCTTAAAGATATTGGAAGAGCCGCCGGCTGATAGCTTAATTATCCTGATTAGCGCAAAGCCCGCGCTATTATTTAAAACTATAATTTCGCGCTGCAAGATGATGAAGTTTTATCCTTTGCAAAGAACTAAACTTGAAGAATTTTTAAGGAAAGATTTCCATCTCGATAATAATCTGGCTCACTACCTGGCTTATTTTTGTGAAGGGAGGATAGGCCGCGCTTTAAAATTAAAGGATACGGATATATTAAGAGAAAAGAATAGGATTATCGATGCATTTACCCCGCACCTTTGGACATATTCAAAAAACAATAAAAAAAATGAATATAACAAAGGTGCGGGGTTTACCCTGGTAAGGAGGCCGGGTGAGGACAAGCTATCAATAGAGAATAGAAATAATGTGCGAGTTCACTTAAATATATTGGCAGCGTGGTTTCGGGATATGTATCTAATAAAAATAGGCATACCGAACTATGAACTTATTAATCTTGACCGTAAAGAAGAATTACTAAGGCTTATGAGCCGTTATGCATTTATGGACTTATACGAGATATTTAATTCTCTTTCCAATGCATTATTATATTTAGAGCGCAATGTTAATATCAAATTATTGTTATCTAATTTAAAGTGGTCTCTGGCACGTTAAGTACCGAGACCACTGATTACACAGATTTTAAAAAAGATTACACAGATTGTGGGATTTTAATCTGTGTAATCTGTGTTTTTTAATCGGTGTAATCATAATATAATTTTTTATAATTATCAATATGGAAAATACTATTCCTGTAAGATTAAGAGATTCAGGCCAGACATATTTTTACAACGCCATAAACTTAAACGTTAAAGAAGGCGATTACGTCATCGTAGAGCATGACCGCGGTTTTGATTACGGACAAATCGTTTCTCCCAAAGACGCTGCGTTAGACAATAAATCCAAAGAACCATTAAAGAAAATAATACGCGTTGCCAAAGATGGCGATTTAAAACAGATTGAAGAGAATAGGGCAAAGTCTAAGGATGCATTTAACACCTGCATTAAGAAGATAGAAGAACATAAATTAGATATGAAACTTGTGCGCGCAGAGTATTCTTTTGACCGCACTAAGATTGTATTTTATTTTACCGCCGCAGGCCGAGTTGATTTTAGAAATCTGGTCAAAGACTTAGCTAAGATTTTTAAAGCCCGGATTGAATTAAGGCAAATCGGAGTAAGAGATGAAGCCAGGCTTTTCGGCGGCTTTGGCCATTGCGGAAGACAACTTTGCTGCGGAACATTCTTAAAGGATTTTGAGCCAGTCACTATAAAGATGGCAAAGGAACAAGGCCTGCCTTTAAATCCTCCTAAGATATCGGGCCTATGCGGGAGATTGATGTGTTGTCTTTATTTCGAATACGAGTTTTATAAAATTTTAGCTAAAGGGCTTCCCAAAGAGGGTGAGCACATAAATACTAAACAGGGCAAGGGAAAGGTAATAAGCGTAAATGTCCTCAAACGCATTACTACTGTAGAGTTAGAAGACGGTACACATATAGAGGTTGATTTTAATGCGTGATAAATTCTATATAACCACGCCGCTATACTACGTTAATGCCTCACCGCACATCGGGCATTCCTATACCAATATTGCTGCGGATTGCCTGGCACGTTATATGCGCAAGATGTTGGGTGAACAAAATGTCTGGTTTCTCACCGGAACCGATGAACACGGCCAAAAGATACAAAGAGCAGCCCAGGCAGAAGGATTAGCGCCGCAGAAGTTTGCAGATAAGATGGTTTTAACATTTAAAAATCTCTGGAAAAAACTAAATATTTCTTATGACGACTTTATACGCACTACCGAAGAAAGGCATACCACCGTCGTGCGAAGAGTCTTAGAGATACTTTATCAAAAAGGCGATATTTATGAAGCAAAATATGAGAGCTGGTATTGCACGCCGTGCGAGACTTTCTGGACAGAAACACAAATCTTCCCGCCACAGCGGGATCCCGCCATAGGCGGGAAAAATCAGGCTTGTCCTGATTGCAAAAGACCGGTAGAGAAGCTCACAGAGACAAATTATTTCTTTAAATTATCGCAGTATCAGGGTTGGCTAATTGATTGTATCAAAAGGAACCCTAATTTTATTCTGCCAGAAATACGGCAGCGTGAAGTTTTAAGCTTTTTGGAATTAAATAAACTGACTGACCTGTGTATATCCCGGCCAAAAGAGCGGTTGAGCTGGGGCATACCTTTACCTTTTAGTCCGCAACACGTCACCTATGTCTGGTTTGATGCCCTTATTAATTATATCAGCGCAGTTGGCTCATTCGATTCTAAAGGTAATTATAATTCTTCCTGGTGGCCGGCAGATTTACACTTAATCGGCAAAGATATTTTAAGGCAACATGCAATATATTGGCCGATTATATTACACGCACTCAACATAGAGCCCCCCAGGACAATATTTGCTCATGGCTGGTGGATGATTGGGATGAGCAAAATGTCTAAATCGCGGGGCAATGTGGTTTCTCCTTTGGATATGGTAGCTAATTTCGGCGTGGATACCTATAGATATTTCTTGCTGCGCGACGTGCCTTTTGGTTTGGATGGTAATTTCTCCGAAGACGCCATAACCAAAAGATTTAATAGTGATTTGGCAAATGATTTAGGCAATCTTGTTTATCGTACACTTACGATGGTTGAAAAATATTTTCAAGGCGTTATCCCCGAAAAAGGAAATTTAGATGAACAGGGGAACCAAATAGATGAGAAAATAAAGTCTCTGCCCGAAGAATTAGCTTCTGCAATGGATATTCCTAATTTTAGTTTAGCTCTTGAGTATCCGTGGGTCCTGATAAATATGGCCAATAAATATATCGAAGACACAAAACCCTGGAATCTGGCTAAGGAGAATAAAACAGAAGAGCTTAAGAGTTTCATTCGCTTATTAGTAGATGTGCTCAGAGAAGTTGCTGACCAGATTTATCCCTTTATGCCACAAACAGCCGAATCCATCATCGAACAGTTAGGCAAAGATAAAATCAAGAAAGGCAAACCGTTATTTCCTCGTATCGATAATTCAATAACCCAAACTTATAACTTATAACTTATAACTCATAACTCATAACCCATAACCCATAACTATGTTTATAGATACCCATTGTCATCTGGATTTTCCCGAATTTGATGAAGACAGGGACGAAGTTATCAGGCGTGCAAAAAATGAAGGTATAGGTTACATCATTAATATAGGCTCAAGCCTTCAAGGTTCAAAGAAAGCATTAGAATTATCCCGACAATATAATTTTATATATGCAACCGTAGGCCTGCATCCACACGAGGCGGACAAATTCGATGACGAGGTTAGGGTAAGTATAGAGAAGTTGGCAAGAGAAGATAAGGCAGTGGCGATTGGCGAAACAGGCCTTGATTATTATAAGAATTATTCTGAAACTGAAAATCAGAAAGCATTATTCAGATATTTAGTTAAGTTAGCCAAAGATTTAGGCCTGCCGTTAGTTATACATAATCGTCAAGCACAAGAGGATACCCTGAATATTTTGAACAGTGCGTTGCCGATTAAAGCTGTGGTGCATTGTTTTTCAGGCGATGAGAATTTCCTGAAAAAATGTTTGGATTTAGATTTTTTTATTTCTTTTACCTGTAATATCACCTACAAAAAAGCCCAGAATTTAAGGACGCTTGTGAAATTGACCCCTTTAGCTCGGCTTATGTTAGAGACAGATGCGCCTTTCTTACCACCTGAAGGATTTCGCGGAAAAAGGAATGAACCGGCGTATGTTAAGCTTCTTGCCGAAGAAATTTCCCGCATAAAAGAAGTCGGCATTGAAGAAGTAGCACGAGTTACGACGGAGAATGCAAAAGAGTTTTTTAGGCTGGAATAGGACTCCACACTTACG
>DCOU01000024.1 GCA_002322525.1 Candidatus Omnitrophica bacterium UBA1562
CGCTATAACTTTGCTACCGGCGCCTGGGAAATAGTCAGAGAAGGCAAGCAATTGACTGTCCAAGCAGAGGCATTATGCAAAATGATGCAGCAGTACATAAAAGCAACATTTGAAACAATGCCACCGGTATATTTCACTAAGAGAGGCGATATCTTTAAGGTTGGGGTGCCGGATATATTCCGCATAATCAATAAACCTACCGCTTTCGACATAATAATTAAGAGACCCGCCGCTGATATACCTGCTAATATCCACCCTGAAATTATAAGAATAGGCGGCATGGAGGCTATCCGTATAGAGCCGATACGATTTGTTGATAATTCCATAACTATTCTAGGTTTCTTCTTACCGACAAGACTTGAAGTATTAATTTCCGGGTTGCTTTATATGCTGGGCTTAGATTTTATAGGCCAGCTTTTATGGGGAGAACGTTGGGCGGGTTTAAGATTAGACTGGGAATATTTAGTGGCTAGGATAATTATTGAGCGGGCATACCGGGCAGTAGGCGCGGATATCCGGCACCCGATTACCAGATGGGCTATTGAGAGCGCTACCAAGAGAGAGGCTGAGAAGAGATTATCGCGTTCTGATTCGTATAAGATTTCAGCTTGGGGGCTGCGCGTTTCCCGCCTCGCAGCTTCCCTGCCGCGCCTCTTAAGTAAATTACTTAAATTGGTAATCCCTGTGGCTTTATTTTTCCTGACCTCGCCTACAACTGTGCAGGCTAAAGGGCTGTTGGATAGCGCGGAAGCTGACCCCATTGTTACAATCGTGTTATCGATAATAGGAATTGCAATAACATTCCTACTCTTTTTAATCGCCAAGGAGGCGAAACAGTCAACTCGCCCATCGGGACTTTCAGTTAAGATTACTAACGGCTTAAAGATAACAGGGATTATCTTGGGACTGATATCGCTACTAGGATTAATAAATGCTGGCGGAGATATCTTAATGGGCGTTTGGGATTCGTCTTTTGCTCCTTGGTTTAAGAATATGCTGCAAGAACTGCGAAAACTGATTGACACGCTCTCTTCTGTCGTGCCGAATAATGGCGTGGGGCTTGGTGGCGGCCTGGCGCTGGCGGACGCGCCTTACCTCGGTGGTGCAGCGATGGTTATAGGTAGTAAGTTGATGGGTAAACAGCCACATATAGATGTTGTTAGAGGAGAGGTTGAGCTTCATTCCTTAGTTGCCTATTTGGTGGCTAATGGCGAGGAAGGCCGCCGTAAAGTGGTAGATTGCGTAAATAGCGAGGGAGACTTACAGGCTTTAATAGATACGAATCCCGGTCGCAGGAGATTCTTCCAGAAACTCATAGAACACTTTACCTACAAGCAGTTTGTGGATAATTTGGGCAGGCCAGCAGTGGAATATGCCGCTAACGGAATAGACGCAATGAAGAATTTATCCGGTAAACCCCAGGTTCGTATCCGGGTAGATGATTCCCTGATAGAGATCATAGATAGCGGCAGCGGAATGAGCCCGGAGGTCATATTTAGAGACCTCCTCATACCGGCAATGAGCAGTAAGCAGGGAACGATTGGCAGGTTTGGCGTCGGGTTTTATTCCGGATTCGCTTATTTGCAGAACGATAGTGATTATATATCAGTTAATACCACCACAGAAGATACCTCTTATCAGCTTACCTTCCATGTAAAATCCGAAAGAAATCTTTTTAAGAGAAATGTAAAAATATTTGTCAAAATTGAGCCCGCCAGCGAAAACCCAACGAATAAAGGAACAGTCATAAGCGTTCATAGGGATTTCTCCAAAGAGGTAGAAGCGATAGAAGAGACAATAATAAAGCACCTTTCATATAATCCCTATGCCGATATTATTCTGAATGGAAGAAAGATTAACCAGGTAGACGGATTGGTGAGCGTGAAGGATACAAGTGATCCGGAAAATATCTGTGGCATTATGTATTCCCGCAAGTTGGCTAAAGACGGAGAAGGCGAGATTGTAGTAACCCTTAATGGCATAACTTTAGATACTTACAAGACATACGGTTACCACATACCGCGCCTAATAGTTATAGTTTACCCTAAAAATTTAGAGATGCCTGTATCCCGCCAGCTTCCTGATTGGAACGAGGTTACCGCTGCGGCGACAGAAAAGATACTGGCATTAATGGTATCACAAAAAGGATCCTTGGGATTATTGAGCGCTTTCTATAGCGTAGTTCAGGCATATCATAACTCTATCAGCAGCTTTAGGCAGAAGGGCAGCCCCCGGGAGATCCTGGATAACGCATTTCTAGAAGCGAAAAAAGGCTTATCTGAGGCTGTAAAATTATTGCCGGATAGCGCAGAATTTCAAAGTATAGATACAGCAAACGCTAAATTCGTCCATCCTGCATACGCGCAGGCTTTAGAGAAGGTGTTTGTTGAATATAAAGATTTCGTGTTGCGGTACCCCTATAGATATAAAACTTTATTGGTTAAATTTATTGATTATCCCAATAAGACAATATCGCGCTACGGAAATAGCATTATTCTCTTAGATGAAAGATATGTAGCCGGAATACGGAAAGACGAAGTAAAAAGGGCGGCGTTGGTTAATGCCTTACAATCAATAGAAATAGAAGGCGAATTTCACCATAAGATATCCCGGCAGGAAAGAATACAGATATTGAGGAATTGGTTAGCTACGCTGGCCAGTAAAATAAATCCGCGGAATTGGGTTATTACGCTGTCAATGAGAGAATCGTTGATACAGGCTAACAGAAACACAAATGATCCCAGTAAGTTTATCTTCCTGGAGAACCTTATTCTTTGGATTCTGGCGTTAACCGCTTTGTTCATTCCTCAGGCATTTAATAGAAGTGATGTGGATGCGCTAAGCGCTGTTTTTATTGGTGTTCTTGCCTTCGTGTTCGCGTTAGCAGTTCCTGCGGCTATACATTTCCTGCGCTATGTAGATTATAATCCGTCTTCCCTGCCCAAGTCACCGGCAATAATATCATCCATAATATTAAGCATCGCATTGCTTTCTTTGCTGCCTGTTTCTTCAACCACATCGGACTTAGCGGTTAAACTATTAAAAGATTGGCCATGGTGGGGATGGAGTTTTGTGTATGCCTTGCCTGAATTATTTGTTTTTATGCTTAGGTCTGCGCTGCGTTATTTATATCTTCTTTCAGAGTCTTTCTTCATCAGAAGATTTCTTAGAAATGCAGAGGCGCTGAATGAGCTGATAGGCCAGGCCTTGAAAAACCAGAAAAGAAAAATTCATAGGGAAGAGCTTTATTTGATGGGAAGGTTTGCCTGGAATCTCTATAGAAATAACGAAGAAAATAAGGTCACTATTGATGAAAGCCGCAAGGCCGCAATACTGAAAATGATAGAAACCTTAATCAGCTTAGAACATGAGTGGTACCATCAGCACAGAGGACTTACCGCCGATTTGAAAGTGATGAGGCATGGTATGGCAATCTTCGGCGCCAGATTCCCTGATTTAGTCGAACTACTCGCAAAGAACCCCGAGGTAATCTATAGCCTACCCTACATCTTATTTGTTTCAGACCTATTCTTAAAGAAATTTAAGCCAGCCCATGCATCAAAGAAAGAAATTGCAGACAGGTTAATGGAGGTATGGGAGTATTATTTAGTGCAATTGGCAGTGGATCCGGAACAAAGAAAAAGAATGTTCGAATATTTTACCAGCGATAACTTCTTATCTCTAAAACGTCCGGAAGAAGTTTACTTCTTAGCCAGGGCAGGGGTATTCTTATTTATGGGCAAAAGGATGGATTTGGATGACATGGAGAGCGACCTTTATTCTCGCTATGAACCGAAAGGATACGCGGTGCGTGATTTGCCTCTGAGCACACTGATCGCATATTATCTTTCGCTTCCGGATGAGACGCCGGTCTTGAACGATTCCTGCCTGCCAGAGGGATTAAAATCGAAGTTGAGCTCAGAGAATCCTGCAGAGCGGGTAAGGGCAATAAGCTTTATTTTAAGTACCTTGGAACATATCAGTGAGCCGGATTTCCGCATCGCTATTGCCAGAAGGTTTATTAATAATGCAGTGGAGCATCAGAATCCGGATGACAAGATTTTCTTAAGAGAGTTAGTGCAAAATGTGATGGACATGATTGTAGAGACCAATCCCGGGCGGAATGCCCGCGTTATGAATATAGAATCATTGCTTTATAAGAACCACATTGTTCTTACCTTAGCGGATAGATTTGGCATGGATTTATTCCGCCTCTTTAATAAATTGCTTATTCCCGGCGAGTCCACAAAATGGGAAGAGGATGAAGCGATCGGAGAATTAGGAATAGGTTTCTTTACGGTCTATAAGAATGCCGAGCGGGTTTACATCAAGACCAAGGATTCCCTTGGCAGAGGAGTAGTTGTTATTGTACGGGTAAGCGATTTTGTGCGCGGGAATGACGGCCAGGTCCTGGATGCCCAGGTATCAATATCTGTGCGGGCAGTTGAGGACACTGAGGATGAGGATTTCGGCTTCAAGGGGACTGAGATTATCTGGAGCAAGAGGACAGACGCGCCATACTTAGATGAATCTGAATTGCATTCCAGTTTGATATATCAGGTAGGTTCTGTGGAGCGGGAGAAGCTAAGAATTATCTGGAGAGACGCAGGGTCTCAATATGGGTATACGATGGGCAAGGCTTCGGTTGAAGTAAATACATCCGGTTCCAAGGGTACCTTAACTACGCGAGTGGTTTCACATGGCGAAAATAAAGTTACTAAGGATGGCTTGCTGGTGAGAAATGATAATAGCGAATATAGGAGCTTTCTGCCGGCGCTTATCAATAAAATATTTGGCGGCATTATATGGGATTTGCCGCACAACACCCGCCTTTTAAGAGATAGGACAGATTTGGAAAGTAAGGAAGGAGTGCTTTTGGCATTGGCGCCTTACATCCAGTTAAGCGCCCTGAAGGCCTTCGCATATCTGATTGTTACCGGCAGGATTCCGTATGATAGCATTTTCCCGAAGGATCTTTTTAGCCTGAGGGCATTAAAGCAATTTGAAGCTACAGAGGCAGTGGCAAGAGACATACAAGGATTATTAGATGAAAGCGCGCCTCGTGCTTTTGACCCCAGTAATTATAGAGAGATGCTTAGCTTAGAGCAATTAGTGGCTAACCTGCCGTTTGCTACAGTTAAGGGCCGTGAGCAAAAATTAAGCCTCTTGGAGATTTTACAGGGCATCCGGGATAAAAAGATAAAATACAGAGATTTAGCGGATAAAAGTATAGCCGAATACATCAAGAATAAAGTTTTTAAAGAATGGCTCAAAAAGACTATTAGGGTAGCGACAAGATATTTAGGATGGGCAACCGCGCTGGCAGGTGTAGTATTGGCGTTAAAGTTTGGCCCGGATCTATTAGTGCGCGTTACCACAAATTTATCTGGCACGGCCTCTCTGGGCACTCCTGCTTTGTCTTCTCATGTAACGACCAGTAACGACAACTTGTTAGGAATCCAAGGCAATGGATTTATTAACACAATCGCAATGGTAGTGATGAATATATTAAGTCTAGTCCCGGCCTACTTATCATTTAGCATAGTGAAGCGTTTTCTGTTAAAGGACGTTGACATAAATATTAGCTTCATGTTAGGTTTGGATTATTTAAAGAAATTAATTACTGTTTTGTCACCCCGAAGAATAACATCAAATGATTTTCTCCTGCCCGATACTCAGGTAGATGATAGCCATTATGCTTATAAGGCTTTGGCTGAGCTTACGCAGCGCATAGCCGTTAATTTGCTGCAACTTAAAAACAGAGGAGAGCTTAGGTCTGAAGATTTAGATTATCAATGCGGTTTCTTCTGGGAGAATACCCATAGTATTATTGCACATACGGATGCGCATGAAAGACGCATTGGCTGGAATTTGGACAGGATGTCAGATGGGTTTATGAGAACGCTGCTTTCTATTCTTCCAGCTATGAAGGGTAATACAGCAAGGAGAGGGACAGGAGAACTTTCAGATTTTATCTATCTCTGGCAGCATTATCTGCAAGGGAAACTGAGCATAAAAGAAAGGGAGCATCTCTTAAGTTATATCCTCCTTACTATTGGAGACGAGGTTACGCATTTGGAACATCCTGAGCTTAAAGGTCACGACGCAGCTTTTAAGGAATATATGGTTGAAAATTTAAATCTGATTTTAGCCAATGCTGAGGCGATAAAAGCAATTCTACAGGAATTATGCTCTCAACAACCGCAGAGAGCCAGATTGGCAACTCCCGGCGAAGTATTCTCTAAATTCAGCACCGAATTAAGAACAGACACGTTAGGCTCAGGGCAAACAGCAAATAAGAAGACGTTTATAACGGGCAAAATGATGTTTTGGGCTTTTCTGTTTACTTTAATGGGGATGCCCTATACCGGTTACCTCCTTCCCTTTGAGCCCATCCAGACTTTAATTCATGAATACCTGCATGCCTTACCGGTGATTATTGCCGGAGGCAATGCTCAAATAGGTTTAAATGAAAGTGTCAACTCCTTTGCTTATTTAATAAATTGTATCATTCCTAAGCTTCCCGGGGTTAGCGGGATTCTGCAGCAAATTCCCTCTCTTGCCGCAGGCGCAACAAGTCCGGATTTTTCATCTTTGCATGCCTGGGCAGAACCATTAACGGCTATAATTTTAGTGGTGAGCATTCTTCTGCCTACCATTGTTACTCTGGCAGCGGGAATTGCGATGTTGAAGAATAAATCTCCTTCTTTAAATAAACAGGCTTTCTTTAGAGGCTTCAGGCTTTATTTATTCTTGACTGCAGGTATGGGCGGCATTATGGATATGATTATGGTAGGGGCGCTTTTAGGAAGCATATTGGAGTATGTGGGTTTCCAGAGCATCATATTATCCATATTAGTTTATCTTTTAGGGTTCGTTATCACGTTGGCTATTACATATATTGCAAGCTTTCTGCTTTATATTACCTTCAGGAAAGTTTATGAAGCGGCCATTTATAGTATGCATTTGATAGGAAGGGTTATCTCTTCGAATAATAGAAATGGGGCTGCCAGAGATCACAGCCAGACGGCCTCAGGAAGAGAAGTGCCCGAAGGAACAGTAGCTTACAATGTTATAAGGGCCAAGATAATGGAATACGCTAAGCAGGCGGATAATAAAGGCCTTTTGTCTCAGTTTATACTCAAATTATTGGAAAGAATACTCAGCCAGATTGTTAGATTAAAAGGCCTAGGCATTGGCAGCGTAATTATTATCCGCGGCCCACCTATTCCATTCCCCCATGACGATGGACTCAGAGATACAGCTTTAGGCTTCAATTTTATAGATGAGAATAATAACCTTTACTTCTTTATTTCCCGCCAATCAACATTCCGTCAATTCATTACCCTCTTCCATGAATTAAGGGCTATTTTAGGCGTTTCCCACGAAACAAATAATAGAATAGATGACAAATTATTAATCCAGCCGCAAGGCCTAAGAACTACCGTGGCGAGAAATGCAGGTGAGGAGGTTAGCGGGCGTGTTTATGAGAGCGCCGCTCACGCGCAAAAAGGATGGCTACAACTATTGCAAATACTAAAATTACTAAAGAGCCTAACAAAGTTCCCATTTTATTCTCCTTTATCCTCGTCAGGACGAACGATAATACCAAGAGTCATCACGGTAATCATAGTCACCAGAATTACTATTTTAATTGCTAATACAAACTTAATAAAATCTGCCGCTACTAATGCAGCTAATAGTATCTTTCCACAATCTAATAGCGTCTGGGAAATAGCCTTACGTTTACCTTCAGAAAATATATTCATCATTGGGATAAGTATAATCTTCATAGGCTTGATTGTCAAGTATATTTTAACCCAGCCGCGAGGCCTAAGAACTGCCGTGGTAGGCAAAAAAATAAGCGAGGCTCAAATCTTTACCTCGCTTTTCGAGATGTTCTGGCTTCGATTACTAAACCCACTAACTCAACTACTCTCCACTCTGGCTACAACAAAAGACAAGATTAATGAGCGTGTTTATGAGAGCGGCGCCGTTCTATTTGGAAAAGCACTCCTAAGATTACGGCAACTAATAATAGCGCTAAAACAAACATTGCAGTTAAGGGCATTTCATTCTCCTTCTTCGTTGTTATTGGAAGTGGCAATAAATCCTGCCAAAAACAGACTAATACCGCCAATTAGTATTATTATCTTTATGGGTAAAGAAAACTTCGCAAACATATCAGAGGCAATTGCTGCCGCTAAAATTAATGTAGCAGAATATCCAAAATTTTTAGAAAGATATTTTCGTCTGCCTTTCGTAAATATCGCCATTATTAAGCAAATTAACACAACTACTATTATCTGTCAAGTAAAATTATTAAAAACCCAGCCGCAAGGCCTAAGAACTACCGTGGCGGTTATCTTAGGAAGAGCGGCTATTTTGTTATCAAGGGTCTTCCCGCCCCTCACCTCGGGGGATCTGACCCTGGGAAGGCCCTTGGTACAAAAAACAGGAGGTGTACCATGGTTAAGATTAACTACGATATACTCGAGATTGACCACATTGTGGAATTCAGCAAAGACAGCACTTTATTCGCTGCAGCCAGGGAAAATGGTAATGCCCATATGCGCCTCTTTCTCATTAATGAGTCTACCGGCAATGTCTATACCCGCAATGGCCGGGCTGATTCCTGGGAA
>DCOU01000064.1:0-1927 GCA_002322525.1 Candidatus Omnitrophica bacterium UBA1562
AAGCTTCGCCGAAGGCGATTTTGCTTGACAAAGCACAGATTAGAGGGTATTATTTAATAAATTAAATAATACCTTTAAGCTGGCTCTTGAGAGGCCAGCAAGGTAGAAAAATGGATTATAAAACTTTAGAAAATACTAACCCTTGGCAATAAAGAAGCCAAGGGTATTTTTTTGCCGCGGAAGGCGGCATACTTACCCATCCTTTAGGGTAAGGTATATTGAGGTGGGGATGAAAGAGAAGGCAAAATTATTAGATAAAGATGCGCTTAGCCGGATCCTTATGCGCATTGCCCATGAGATTTTAGAGAAGAATAAAGGCACGCAGGGCTTGTGCCTGGTGGGCATAAGAAACCGCGGAGCACATTTAGCGGGCCGCCTGAACGATTGCATTAAAAAGATAGATGGGGCAATCGTACCAGTGGGCATTCTCGATATTACTTTATATCGCGATGATTTAACTTCGATTGCCCAGCAACCCGTGGTGCACAAAACCGAGATAGATTTTGATATTACTGATAAGAATATTGTTTTGGTCGATGATGTATTGTATACCGGCAGGACTGTTAGGGCCGCAATGGACGCGCTTATCGATTTGGGTCGGCCAAAATCCATACAATTAGCAGTTCTTATAGATAGAGGGCATCGGGAATTACCTGTTCGCGCAGACTATGTAGGCAAAAATGTTCCCACCTCGCAGAAGGAAACAGTAGAAGTGCGCTTAACCGAGGTGGATGGTTGCGATGAGGTGGTGATTGTTGAGAAAAGTGTGTAAGTGTGTAAGTTTATAAGTGTGTAAGGGTAAGACTTAAACACTTTACCTGTCTGCCGACAGGCAGGCACTTACAAACTTTACACTCCGAGCGAAAGCAGAGGAAGATGGCCTGGACAAGAAAAGATTTATTAGGCTTAGAAGATTTAAGCAAAGAGGAGATAGGGCTTATTTTGGCTACTGCAGAATCATTTAAGGAAGTTTCTACGCGCGAGATTAAAAAGGTACCTGCATTACGCGGCAAAACAGTGGTGAACCTATTTTATGAGCCCTCTACCAGGACAAGGGTCTCCTTTGAAATAGCAGCCAAACGCTTATCCGCAGATGTGATCAATATTGCCTCTTTAGAATCGAGCGTGCGCAAAGGCGAGACACTCATTGATACAGGCAGGAATATCGAAGCCCTAAAAGTGGATATTATAGTGGTGCGGCATAATTATTCCGGAGCAGCTGCGATGCTGGCGCGGCATGTAGGGGCTTGCGTAATTAATGCAGGTGATGGCTGGCATGAGCACCCCACGCAGGCTTTGTTAGACATCTTTACTTTAAAGGGAAAATTAGGCAGGATTGAGGGGTTAAATGTGAGCATAGTAGGAGATATCGCGCATTCGCGCGTGGCGCGCTCAAACATCTGGGGGTTAACTAAATTAGGCGCCAATGTAATGGTTTGTGCGCCTAAAATGCTTATCCCGCCGGCTGTTGAACAGATGGGCGTTAAAGTAACCAGCGATATAGATGAGGCGCTCGGCAATGCTGATGCGGTGAATGTCCTAAGGATGCAGTTTGAGCGCGATACAGATGCCGCCTTTCCCAAACAATTAGAATATTTTAAAAATTTCGGTATAACTCGCGAAAGGTTAGGGAAGGCAAAAAAAGATATTATCGTTATGCACCCCGGGCCCTTAAACCGCGGGATTGAGATTGCAAGCGACGTTGCTGACGGCGCAAACTCCGTAATATTAGAGCAGGTTACCAACGGCATTGCCGTAAGAATGGCAGCGCTGTTTCTAGTGGCACAAGCTAACGAAAACATAAGTAAGGACACAACTTATGGAGCGTAAGTGAACCCCGTTAGAAATTTTGTTTTATCGGGTAGTAAAAATGGTATTTCTAACGGGGTGAACATAAGTTATTTGTCCGAACTATCCCGACAGCAAA
>DCOU01000064.1:2044-3948 GCA_002322525.1 Candidatus Omnitrophica bacterium UBA1562
CAGCTGTCGGGGTTAATTCGCCCATACAACTTACGTCCATTAACATTCCGTAAGTTGTGGGCTCATTTAACATGAAGATACTGATTAAAAACGGCCGGGTAATTGACCCCGCGAATAATATAGACGGTATTTATGATATCTTGGTGGAAAATGATAAGATATCCCAGGTCGCTAAAAACATTACGACCTCAGCAGATAACATAGTCGATGCCGCGGATAAAATAGTTATGCCGGGTATTGTGGATATGCATGTGCATTTAAGGGAGCCGGGAAGGGAAGACAAGGAGACTATTGCCACGGCAACTATGGCGGCGTTAAGAGGCGGAGTCACAAGTCTTTTGGCTATGCCGAATACACAGCCTGCCATTGATTGCGCAGAGAATGTGAAATTATTAAAAAGCATCATTGATAAGACTGCTAAGGTGAATGTGTTCATTTGCGCAGCGATTACCAAAGAGCGTTTAGGCAAAGAACTAACAGGCATTCTTAAATTAAAAAAAGAAGGCGTCGTAGCCATTTCTGATGATGGCTCCTCTGTAGATAGCGATGAGCTCATGCTTAAAGCGCTTAAAAGAGCCAGAAAACAGGATATTTTGGTAATTTCTCATTGCGAAGATAAATCATTCTCTGCCGGCGGCGTGGTTAATCTGGGAATTGTTTCTACAAGGCTGGGGTTAAGGGGCATCTCCCGCGCATCCGAATACAAAAGAGTGCAAAGAGACCTCCAGTTAGCCGAAAAAGCCAAGGCCCGTATACACATCGCGCATGTAAGTTGTAAGGAATCAGTGGAGTTAATTGCAAGAGCTAAGAAAAAAGGCATAAAGGTAACTGCGGAAGTTACGCCGCACCATTTTGCCTTAAGCGAAGAAGCAGTTTTGGGTTTTGATACGAATATGAAAATGAATCCTCCGTTAAGGAGCAAAGAGGATAAAGAGGCCTTAAAAGAGGGTTTAAAGAACGGTATCATAGATGCGATTGCGTCAGACCATGCACCGCATACAGAAAACGAAAAAGAAATTGAATTTGAGCGCGCAGAATTTGGTGTAATTGGATTGGAGACCGAATTGGCAGTCAGTATTACAGAGTTGGTAAAAGCGGGCTTATTAGATTGGGTGGATTTAGTAAACAAATTGTGCCTTAACCCCGCAAAAATTTTAGGAATCAATAAACCCAGCTCCTGCGCGCAGGGGCTGGGTAAAGGCACATTAAGTATAGGAAGTGATGCGGATATTCTTGTGGTTTTACCCGATAAAGAATGGATGGTGGAGAAAGAAGGGTTTTTATCTAAATCCAAAAATTCAGCTTTTTTGGGCAAAAAATTAACTGGGGCGGTGGAATTGACTATTTGTAATGGTAAGATTAATGAAGTTTATCCTGAGCAAAGAATTAGGTAGGCTTGCCAAATGGCTGAGGATTTTAGGATTTGATGCCGTATATTATAACCAGGATAATCTTAGCTCATTGATTATTCAGGCCTTAAGGGATGAACGGATAATTTTGACCCGCAATCAGCGCCTGCCTCAAGCCAGAGGCATTAAGATTGTATTAATTAAAAATGAAAAGATTAAAAAACAGGTGGCAGAAATTTTGAAAACATTAAAGATTAAGCCCGAGCCTGAGATAATGTTTAGCCGCTGCATCCTCTGTAATGCGCAGTTAATGGATATTGCTAAAGAAAAAGTAAAAGATAAGGTTCCCGAATATGTATTTAAGACTCAAGGATATTTTATTACCTGCCCGAAGTGTCAGCGCATTTACTGGCAGGGAACGCATTGGGGCAACGTTACTCAAACTTTAAAAGAAATAGGCTCAAGTGTTTAAGTGTGTAAGTTTATAAGTGCGTAAGGGTAAGACTTAAACACTTTACACTTACAAACTTTACACGACTTTGTTGCGTGCCAAGA
>DCOU01000058.1 GCA_002322525.1 Candidatus Omnitrophica bacterium UBA1562
CTTACGTGTGGGGAATGGATACTACACTCGTAAGAGCATAGGGGATATATGAGGTCAAAAATTTCCATTGTAAGATGCAATAATTACGAGCCCACCCTGGTTTTAGAGGCAACTAAAAAGGCATTGGATTCACTCGGAGGTATATCCGCTTTTATTGCGCCAAAAAGCAGGGTATTAGTTAAACCCAATCTTTTAATGGCTAAGGAACCGGAATTCGGTATAGATACGCACCCTGAGATTGTGCGCGCAGCGGTGAGGATATTAAAAGAGATTAATTGCAAAATTTATTTGGGTGATGGTCCAAGCGTTTGGGGTAGTGAGATGGAAAACGTAGATGAAGTCTATAGGCGTTCAGGAGTAAAAAAGATTTGCGAAGAAGAAGGTATTGAATTGGTGAAATTTGATAAGAGACGCTGGAGAGGAAAATTTCCTTTGGCGGCATGGCTGGACAATTGTGATTATGTGCTAAATTTACCAAAATTCAAAACTCACGATTTTATGCTTATGACCGGCGCGATAAAAAATCTCTTTGGATTGGTTAGCGGTACCTATAAGACGGAGTTACATAAGAAATATTTTGCCCAAGAAGATTTCGCTAAGATATTAGTCGATATCTATGAAGAAACCAGGCCTGCCTTGACTATTATTGATAGCATTGTGGCTATGGAAGGAGACGGGCCAGGTACAAGCGGAGAATTACGCAAGGTGGGTTTGATTTTAGCAGGTTCTGATTGCGTAGCATTAGATAGTATCTTAGCTTTAATTATGGGCCTTAAGCCACAAGATATATTAACTACCAAAGAGGCAGCGAGTAGAGGTTCAGGGGCAGTAGATATTAATTCTATTTCAATTTTAGGTGAGAAGTTAGAAAATATTATTGAAGAGCCTTTTAAGTTGCCCACTACATCACTGGTAAGGAGAATTCCGCGTCCGGTTATTGAATTAGCAAAAAAACTTATTAAATACTATCCCTGCGTGGAGTATGATGACTGTATTAGTTGCGCTGCTTGTATTCAGGCCTGCCCTAATAAAATCATAACTATGAAAAAAGACAGACCTGTTTTTGATTATGCAAAATGTACAGCCTGTTTTTGCTGCCAGGAGGCCTGCCCTAATGCAGCCATAAAAATAAAGAGGAATATCTGGGCCAAGATGGCAGGACTGTAGGTTTATATGAGCAAACAAAGCGATTTGACTGATTTAAGGATTAGGCTGGATGAGGCAATTACCTACGGCACGCATAGAGACGCAGTTAAGCTGGCTAAGCAAGGTTTAAAACAGGCTCAAGATAATGGCCTTGAAGGCGAAATTGAATATTTTAAAGGACAGATTGAGCTTCTGAATAAAAATTTTACTACTGCTATAGAACATTTTGATGCGGCTATAAAACATAACCCCGATGACGGAGCAGCGTATAATGACCGGGCATTGTGTATGGTAGAGCTGGGTATAATTGATAAGGCATTTTATTATTTTAATAAGGGGATTGAAGTAGAGCCGGATTACGCTACTATTTATCATAACAAAGGCTGGTTACTGAATAATATCGGCAGGCACAGCGAGGCCGTAGAATGTTTTAAAAAAGCCCTAAGCTTAGAGCCAAATAGGGCAGTAACCTATGATAATCTGGCCGATGCTTTATTTAACCTTTCCGATTATAAAGGGGCTTTGAATGCGTATAAGAAAGTGTTAGAATTATTGAAGCTGGGCTCCTGCCGCGGCATAAGAAAACAGATAAAGGAGAAAATAAAGCTTTTAGAACAGAAGGTTGGCGTTAAATTTTAAGGGGCAGCAATGAACATAAAAACTATAGAATGGAAAAATAACCGCATCAAAATAATTGACCAGACAAAGCTGCCCGCTAAATTAGAATATTTGTATATTAAAGATTTGAAAACTCTTTGGAGAGCGATAAAAGCTTTAAAAGTGCGCGGCGCGCCGGCATTGGGCGCGGCAGCAGCCTTGGGCATATATTTGGGGATAAAAAATTTCAGGGCAAAAAATTTTGGTGAATTTAACAGAGAATTGCATAAAACGGCAAGATACATTGCTTCTTCCCGGCCTACAGCCAGGAATCTTTTTTGGGGCATAGAAAGAATGTGCAGTGTTGCCGTAAGAAACAAGGATAAGCCGTTATTGGCTATAAAAACACTACTCTTTAAAGAAGCGCAAAAGATAATTGAAGAGGATAGATTGGCTTGCCGAAGAATAGGCTATTATGGCGCAAAATTGATTAAAGACAAAGACACAATATTAACCATTTGCAATGCGGGGATTTTAGCCACTATTGATTATGGCACAGCATTAGGCGTGATTTACAAGGCAAAGCAGGGAGGTAAACGTTTAAAAGTTTACGCTTGTGAAACCCGTCCCTTATTACAGGGTGCCCGTCTTACCGCTTGGGAATTAAAGAAAAAGGGTATTGATGTCACGCTTATATGCGATAATATGGCAGCGACATTAATGCGTAAGCGCAAGATAAATAAAGTGATTGCAGGCGCAGATAGGATTGCGGCGAACGCAGATGCTGCCAATAAAATCGGAACCTATAACCTGGCGGTATTGTGCCATTATCATAAGATTCCTTTTTATATCGCTGCCCCTCGCTCAACATTTGACCTTACGATTAAAACAGGGCGGGATATACCGATTGAAGAACGCAAAGCAGGGGAAGTTACAGAGTTATTTTTTAAAAGGCCTATTACAGTTAAGGGGGTTAAGGTATTTAATCCTGCCTTTGATGTGACGCCGCATAATTTAATTACTGCAATTATCACGGATAAGGGTATTATCAGGCCGCCATACAGAAGAAATATTGCAAAGATACTCAACGGTTAAATTATGTTAACAAAAAAATCGCCTTCGGCGATAACTTTAAGCGATTTTCGCAGTGGTATAGGAAAGT
>DCOU01000028.1 GCA_002322525.1 Candidatus Omnitrophica bacterium UBA1562
AAGACAATATTGGAGATAAAACCCGAGGAATTAATTAATTCTTGCGAGGTTAGATTTAGAATCGAAGGTCCGATAAGAATACCTAATAAAAGATAGGCGGTTACTGCAGGAAATTTAATCTTATTTATCAGCCTTGCCGAAAATAAACCTGCAAGTAGAATAAAACCCAATCCTAATATAGTATTCACCCCGCACCTTCTCCTTTATCCCGCACCTTTTCTATATTCAGGTATTTTGGTACTTTTCGAATGCCTAGAAAGGTGCGGGATTTATTCATAATCCCCGTACCTCTTATCTTATAACCTACTGAATTTTTAGAAGGTGCGGGGTTCACTTAAATAACGCCCTTTTCTTGAAAGACTCGCCGAATTATGTCGAATATACCAATCTTTCCGACTAACTTTCCTGTTTTATCTGTTACTGGAAATTCTTCTTTAAGCTGTAACCTCATTAACTTAAAAGCCTCCTCTAAAGCGGCGTCCTCTTGTAAAGAAACGAACTTTGTCTCCATAATATCCTCAACGATTACTAAGTCTCCGATATCCTTGGTCAGTTCTACCTTAAATATATCTTCTTCTCGATCGTCCAAGAAAGGAACTGTTTTCAATATTTCCTGACGATATGGGCTAAATACATCGATAAGATTGCGAAAAGAAACAATCCCTACCAAACGGTTGTCCTCTTCAACTACAGGCACCAGAGGAAATATATGAAACTTACTAAATTTCTCTAATAACCCTCTCAAGGTTGTGGAGCGCTTGACAGTAATTACCTCTTTTGACATCACCTCTTTTACCTGCATATTTCACCTCTTGAATTCTAAGTCTTCTTTAAGGAGCTTAGCTCTGTAATAATATTCGCTGCCCAGCGATATACATTATTTTCAATGATGACCTGGCGCATATTCTCCATACGTTTTCTTTTTTCTTCGAGAGGCATTTCAATGGTTAATTTTATGCTCTCAGCAAATTCTTCTATGGAGTAGGGATTAATCTGTATAGCATCCGTTAATTCTCGCGCCGCACCGGTAAATTGGCTTAAAATCAGGCTTCCGGTTAAATCTTTCTTGGCTGCCACATATTCTTTGGCAACCAGATTCATCCCGTCGTGTAGAGAACTAACAATGCAGAAATCAGCAAGCATATAAAAAGGCTCTATCTCATCTTGGGAAAAATACCTCTTCAGGTATATTATTGGTTTCCAATTTCCGTCAAGATATTTCCAGTTTTTCTTTTCCACCAACTCATCTATCTCGCCTATAAGGTCATGATAGCGCTTTATATGTGTGCGGCTGGGAGCAGCAAGTTGAATAAAGACGAATTTTTTCTTATATTGAGGGCATTTCTCTAAAAACCTATCGATGGCTAATATCCTCTCGATTATACCTTTGGTATAATCGATTCTGTCTACGCCTAATCCCACTATTTTATCTTCTAGCTCATACTCTTTCTTTAATTTCTCTATCTCTCTGATTGGCTCAACTTTAAAGCTACCGTCACTTATATGGCCGTCAACGCTTATAGGAAAGGCCCTAACGAAAGTTTCCTTACCGAAGCGGGTGACGCTAAATATCTCAGTATCAACGCGTGACTCAAGAAGCCTGTTCGCAGTATCAAGGAAATTATTGCAGTGATTTTGCACGTGAAATCCGATTAAATCACAGCCTAACATCCCATCGAGAATTTCCTTGTGATACGGACATATAGAGAAGGACTCTGGATTAGGCCAAGGAATATGCCAGAACAAGGCAATGGTTGCGTCGGGACGCTTTTCCTTAATCAATTTGGGCAAAAGCGTAAAGTGGTAATCTTGTATAAAAATAAAGGGTGACTTTACGGGTAGCTCTTCTAAAACGCTCTCTGCGAATTTCTGATTCACTTTCTTATACATCTGCCAGTCTGATTCTCTAAAGATGGGGCGGGTATGCGTGTTGTGACTTAGCGGCCATAGGCCTTCATTGGCAAACCCGTAATAGTATCCGTCCTCTTCCTCTTTTGTAAGCCATACCCTTTTAAGAATATAGCGATTGTCTTCGGGAGGGACGCCTAATTTGTCTTTAGAATTAACGAATTTCTTATCAGCATTACCGCCTCCATGGGCAATCCATGTGCCTCCGCAGGCACATAAGATAGGATGTATGGCTGTAACCACTCCGCTAGCTGGCATGATACATTTAGTCATACCGGTAGATTCATCCACGACATGCATATACGGTTCCCTATTGGAAATTACAAAGAGGGTATTTTCTCCTAATTTAGCATGGATAAGATCTTTGAGTTTTGCCTCTGTCCATAACTCTTCCCTCTCTAAGCGTTCTGACGCCCTCTCTGATACAATCTTTCGCGCAACCCTTAAACTTAATGCTACCTGCTCAACTTCGCTGGCAAGCTTTCCCAATTCATCTTTCTCTTTAATAGAATGTAGTAAATCTGTTTCGCCACGTTGAAAATGCTGGAACCATTCAGTAAGCTTGATAACTGGCAAAATAAATATCCGCCTCTGGATTAAAAGCATAATTAATACGATAACTACTAACAACGTAATTAAAGTGATACTCAAGCGCCTCCAGAGAAGGGTTAAGGTGGTAAAAACATACGAAGTATCATAGACAACCTCTACCATGCCTAAGATGTTATTTTCATCGTCCATAACCGGCAAGATATAGCTATATACGGAATATTCCCTGAATTTTTCTAGTGCTCCGCGCGGAGATTTACTGGCAAGTATATCATTGAGATAAGGCTTTTCTTTTTGGCCCCAATCGGAAATACGTTCAGTAATGGCCAAAATCCTACCTTCCTTATCGTAGATGACACAGCCTTGCAGGCTTTCTCTTTTCTGAAAACTTTCAACTAAGCGGTTTGCATTCTTTAAATCATTGTTTAAGAGAACGTGCCGCGCAGAAAACACTAAACTCTCATTGACAGTCTTGGCCTTCCTTTGTAGATCGTCCATTAGCTTTTCCTCTTCAAAGCGGACCTGAATAACTCCAAATATAGTAAAAGCAATGGAAATGATAAGTAAAATTGGCAGGATAAATAATAAGATTCGTTTCATCACTACTATGTTAATTTTTG
>DCOU01000048.1 GCA_002322525.1 Candidatus Omnitrophica bacterium UBA1562
GCACTCCCGAGCAACGAAGGAGCGAAGGGAAATGGGTAAAAGAAAAGGATTTATCGGAACGGTTATAAGCGACAAGATGCAAAAAACTATTATTGTCAGGATAACTCATATGAGCAAACACCCCAAATATGGCAGGATTGTTAAAAAATATAATAAATTTAAAGTTCACAATGAAAAGAATGCCGCCAAGATAGGCGATACGGTCAGGATAGAAGAAACCCGGCCTTTATCAAAAGATAAGCACTTCAGGCTTATTGAGGTTATGAAAAAAGCGCAGGCACCCCGCGTTGATATTAAGGAGCAAATATAATGATTCAATTACGTAGTATTCTGGACGTTGCTGACAATACCGGCGCTAAGCGCGCTTCCTTTATCCAAGTTTTCGGAAAGAAAAATTGTCATTTCGCCGAGATAGGAGACATTATTAATGTTAATATAAAAGAATCTTCTCCTGAAGCTACTGTCAAAAAGGGAGAGGTTGCTAAAGCGGTAGTGGTTAGGACAAAACAGCCGATAAGGCGGGCGGACGGCTCTGTATTAAGATTCGACCGGAATGCCATCGTATTCATAGATGCGCAGTTAAACCCCAGGGGTACGCGTGTTTTTGGCCCGGTTGCAAGAGAATTGAGAGAGAAGAATTTTACAAAAATTGTATCTTTGGCCCCAGAGGTAATTTAAGTGAGGACATAAGTTATGGAGACATATATTAAAAATAAGGTAATCGACATAACTTATATGTCCGAACTGTCCCTTGCGTAAACGCTCGTAAATTTTGGTGCTTCGCGCCTAAAATTTACTTCGTACGCTTCGGGGTTAATTCGTCCAAACAACTTACGTTCACTTCTGTTGCGTAAGTTGTGGGCTCATTAAATGTTTAAGATAAGAAAAGGCGATACTGTAGAGATAATTAAGGGTAAGGATAGAGGTAAAAAGGGCAAAGTCCTTAAGGTTTTCCCTTTAAATGGCCGCGCTATTGTAGAAGGTATAAATTTAGTAAAAAAACACAAGCGCAAAACCCGTGAAGATGAAAAGGGCGGTATCGTACCAATCGAGATGCCGATCAGCCTTACCAATCTTATGTTATTCTGCAAGAATTGCAATCGCGGCAGGAGGATAGGTTTTACAATCTTAAAGGACGGAACAAAAGCAAGGTTTTGTAAAAATTGTAAAGAGGCAGTATAATTCGCCCAAACAACTTACGTTCACTTCTGTTGCGTAAGTTGTGGGTTCATTTAACATGACTCCCCGTTTATTAGAAAAATACAGGAATGAAATTATACCCAAGATGATGGAGGCCTTCTCTTTTAAAAATAGAATGGCGGTTCCGCGGTTAGAAAAAATAGTAGTAAATATGGGGGTGGGAGAGGCCTTGCAGGATATGAAGATTTTGGAGAAAGCCATGGAAGAACTCGCCACGATTACGGGGCAGAAACCCATTTTAAGGCGAGCAAAGAAGGCGATTGCAAATTTTAAAATTAAACAAGGCCAACCTATCGGGTGCAAAGTTACTCTTAGACGGACAATTATGTATGAATTTCTCGACAGGTTAATAAGTATTGCGCTTCCCCGTATCCGTGATTTCCGAGGTATTTCCCCTGATTCATTCGACGAATCCGGTAATTATACTATGGGTATTACCGAACAGAGCATATTTCCTGAAATAGATTATGATAGAGTAAGCCGGATGCAGGGTATGGATATTACCCTGGTGATTAAAAATGCAAAATCCAAAGAACAGTCACGAGAGTTATTGAAATTATTTGGTATGCCTTTTCGCACGGCAAATGATTAATTCGCCCAAACAACTTTCGGTCATTTCATTCCGTAAGTTGTGGGCTCATTAAAATGGCCAAAAATTCACAGATAGCGAGATGGAAGAGGCCTCCGAAGTTTTCTAGCCGTAAATATAATCGTTGTCCTATTTGTGGTAGATCCGGCGGTTATTTAAGAAGATTTCAGCTTTGCCGTATTTGCTTTCGGGAACTTGCATGGCAGGGTTTAATACCCGGCGTTAAGAAGGCAAGCTGGTAAGTGAGGACATAACTTATGGAGCCCTGTATTGAAAAGATAAGCGGCATAAGTTATTTGTCCGAACTTATCTCGACGAGTGCACTAAAATTTTCTTTGAAAATTTTAGTGCATTTTACGAGTCGAGACACAATTGATAATATTGCCCCTCGCGTAAACATCCCAAAAATCTCTTTGATATTTTTGGGATACGCTTCGGGTTTAATTCGCAGACGCTGGAGATTAGTTAACGAAGCAGCTACAATTTACGTCGTTGCACTCCGTAAATTGCCTGCTCATTAAAGATGTCTAGAACCGATTTAATTGCAGATAGTTTTACCATGATTCGCAATGCTATAATGGCGAAAAAAGAAAATGTAGATGTGCCTGCATCTAAACAAATAAAGTCTATTTTAGAAATTTTAAAAAAAGAGAACTACATAGATAATTTTAAACTAATAGAAGATAAAAAACAGGGTTCATTGAGGATTTATTTAAAATATACCAAAGGTGAGCCGGCAATAAAAAGCATAAAGCGTGTGTCTAAACCCGGATTACGCGTATATGTAAATCACCAGAAGATTCCTTCTGTCTTAAGGGGCAGGGGCCTGGCGATTATCTCAACCTCTAAAGGTATAACAACCGGCGAGGAAGCAAAAAAAATAGGATTGGGCGGAGAAGTCATTGGTTATATCTGGTAAGTGAGGACATAAGTCTATGTCAAGAATCGGCAGAAAACCAGTAGTTATTCCTAAAGACGTAAAAATCGAAGTTAAGGAGGGTAAAGTTTGCATAGAAGGCCCTAAGGGTAATTTAACCCGGCCTTTATCAGGCCGAATTGTCGTCGAGATAAAAGATAACCAACTCTTTTTAAAGCGGGTATCCGATACAAAGCTTGATAAATCTCTCCACGGTCTTTACCGCGCCTTAATCTTTAATATGATTAAAGGTGTTACTGAAGGGTATGTTAAGGAATTAGAAATAATAGGCGTAGGATTCCGCGCGCAAGTTCAGGGCAATAACTTAAATATGCAGCTGGGTTTTTCTCATCCGGTAAATTTTCCTATTCCCGAAGGGATAAAGATAGAGACACCAAAGCAGACACGAATTGTAGTAAGAGGTATTGATAAAGAAAAGGTGGGAGAAATAGCTTCTGAAATACGTGCCATATATCCACCCGAACCGTATAAAGGTAAAGGTGTCCGTTATGCGGGTGAATACGTAAAGAAGAAGGTCGGTAAAGCTCAAGCCACAACGACGAAATAAGCATGAAAAATAAAAAAGAACTGGCGAGGTTAAAAAGACATCGGCGCATACGCTTACATATGTTTGGTACGGATCAAAGGCCGCGTTTACTCGTGCATCGGACATTAAAGAACCTCAGCGCTCAAGTTATCGACGATACAAAAAATAAAACGCTATTTTCTTTAACTGCATTTGATAAAGAAGTAAAAGATAAATTTGCTTATGCAGGAAATGTAAAAGTAGCTGAATTTTTCGGCGAGGTTTTTGCCAGAAGGGCAAAAGAAAAAGGAATTATAAGGATAGTCTTTGACCGTGCAGGCTACTTATATCAAGGCAGAATCAGGGCTTTTGCAGAGGGCTTGAGAAAAGCTGGACTGGAGTTCTAAGTGAGCACATAAGTTATGGAGCTTTCTATTGCTAGTTTTAACGACATAACTTATATGTGCGAACTATCCCGACAGCAAAACGCTTCGAAAATTTGCGGCACTTCGTGCCAGAAATTTTCTTGCAGCTATCGGGGTTAATGCGCCCAAGCAACTTACGTTTACTTGCTGTTGCGTAAGTTGTGGGCTTATTAAAAATGCAAGGACTAAATATCGAGCAGCACCAGGAATTAATAGAGAAGGTAATTACCATTAACCGCGTGGCAAAGGTAACTAAAGGCGGCAAAAAACTTTCTTTTAGCGCACTGGTAGTTGTAGGTGATACTAAAGGCCATATGGGTTTTGCCTTAGGTAAGGCAAACGAAGTTGCTGGTGCAATCCGTAAAGGCCTGACAAAGGCAAAAAAAGAACTTTTTAGCGTTCCTCTGGAAGGCTCTACCATACCGCATGAAATTATAGGTGAATTTGGAGCAGCTAAAGTTCTTCTAAAGCCCGCTTCTGAAGGAACGGGCGTAATCGCTGCCGGTCCGGTCAGGGCTGTATGCGAAGCAGTTGGCATAAAAGATATCTTAACCAAATGCCTGAAATCGAATACTCCTTTAAATGTAATTAAAGCAACGGTAGAAGGATTAAAGAATTTGAAGGTCACAAAAAATGAATCCCGTTAGAAATTTTAAGTTTTTAACGGGAAGAGGATTTCTAACGGGATGAAAACAAAGAGAGCCAAAAGTAAAAAAAGTTCAGCAGCTGCCATTAAAGGAAAATTCGCTTCTGGTGAGAAGATAGCGCTCAATAATTTAAAGGCGCCGAAAGGCTGCCATAAGCGTAAGAAAATTTTAGGCAGAGGCCCTAGTTCCGGACACGGCAAGACTTCTACGCGAGGCAGCAAAGGCCAAACCTCACGTTCAGGACGGGATTTTTATCCCGGGTTTGAAGGGGGGCAGACGCCTTTGATCCGCAGAATTCCTAAGCGCGGGTTTAAAGCAAAAACAAAATTGGAATATCAAATTATCCATTTAGAAGACCTAAACAAGATAAAAGAACAGACTATAAGCCTTGACTTATTAAAAGAAAAAGGCCTCATTAAAGATACGAATAGATTAGTTAAAATATTAAGCGACGGAGAAATTAAAAACCCTATTAATATCCAAGCCCACGCAGTTTCAAAGAAGGCGCTGGAGAAGATTCAAAATGCCGGTGGAAAGGTAATTGTGGTGGGGGATTAATTCGCACAATAACTTACTCACACTTACGTGTTCGTAAGTTATGTGCTCATTTAAAATGTTTAGTGCGCTGATTAATTCATTTAAGATTCCGGACCTGAAAAGGCGAATAATTATAACAGCTATACTCGTTGCTATCTATCGCATTGGCTGTTATGTACCTACGCCGGGCATTGATGGCGCGGCATTAGCCGAATTCTTTACCCGTATGGCCAAAACCCAGGGTGGCGCATTATTCGGCATAATTAATATGTTTTCCGGCGGTGCAATGGAAAGGCTCACTATATTTGCTTTAGGAATAATGCCGTATATTTCCGCTTCAATTATTTTACAACTTTTGACTGCGGTTATACCAACTCTGGAAAAATTAGCCAAGGAAGGAAAAGCCGGTTACGAAAAAATAAATCAATACACCCGCTATGGGACAGTAGCCCTTGCAATAATTCAATCTTTCTTTATCGCCATGTGGCTGGAGAACCCGGCGCGTTTTGAAGGCCTAAAGATAGTTTTGTATCCCGGATGGGGGTTTAGGATACTTACTGTTCTTACTTTGACTACCGGCACAATATTTATTATGTGGCTGGGCGAACAGATTCAGGAAAGAGGCATCGGTAATGGTATATCATTAGTTATTACCGCCGGAATCATTTCCAGAATCTGGCCGGCAATGAACCAACTGTTTATCCTGATTTCACCTTTTTCGCCGTCCCGCAGGCAGATCCAGCCGTTTACTTTATTGATTATGGCGGTTTTGCTGGTCGGTGTAGTATTTGCAGTAATCTTGATAACACAAGGGCAAAGAAAGATTCCCGTCCAATATGCGCGCAGGATTGTAGGAAGAAAAATATTCGGAGGCCAGAGCACCTATATACCTTTAAAAGTAGATACCTCCGGAGTTATCGCTATTATCTTTGCCCAGTCAATAATTCTATTTCCTGCAACCGTAGCCTCCTTTATTCCTAATCCTGCGTTTCAAAGATGGGCGCAGGGATTAGTAAGAGGGCACGTGCTTTATACGGTTTTATACTCATTACTTATAATATTCTTCTGTTATTTTTATACTGCAATTGTATTTAATCCGGTTGACTTATCGGAAAATATGAAAAAGTACGGCGGTTTTATCCCGGGTATCCGGCCCGGAACATCCACCACTGATTTTTTAGATTTTGTAATGACAAGGATAACCTTAGCAGGAGCAGCCTTCATTGCTTTTATCGCCATATTCCCAGATTTTCTTATGGCCTGGCTTAAGGTTCCTTACCTAATCGCATCTTTTTTCGGCGGTACAGGAATACTAATTATAGTGGGAGTAATATTAGATACATTAAAACAGGTAGAATCGCACCTTCTTATGCATCATTACGAAGGATTTATTAAATCCGGACGCATCAGGGGTAGAAGATAAGGCGCTTAAAATATGCGAATGATTCTTTTAGGCCCGCCGGGAGCAGGAAAAGGCACACAGGCAAAGGCATTGGCGCAAAAATTAAAGTTGCCTCACATATCTACGGGTGATTTATTAAGACAGAACGTTTCGCAAGGTTCAGCATTAGGTAAGCTCGCGAGAGACTTTATGAATGGGGGGGCATTAGTGCCTGATGAATTAGTTACCCAGATGCTTAAATCACGCATTAGCCAACCCGATACTGAAAAAGGTTTTATTTTAGACGGTTATCCGCGTAACATAAATCAAGCAAAGGCATTAGACGACATTTTAAAAAAAAGAAATACAGCGATAGATCTTGTAATTTATCTTGATACGAGCGTTCCTGTAATTATACAGCGCTTGTCCGGCCGCTTAGTTTGCAGTGTCTGCGGTGCAAATTTTCACACAAAGAATATGCCGCCTAAAGTTCGTATGGCCTGCGATAACTGCGGCGGTAAACTTTACCAAAGAAGCGACGATTTAGATGAGACTATCAAAAAACGTCTTCAGGTATACCTGGAAGAATCTGCTCCGTTAATTCAATATTACAATAGTAAACATAGGCTTCATCGCCTTTTGGCAGATGGAGATAAAAATATAGTTTTAAAGAGAATTATTGATTTGGCAAACCCCGTTAGAAATACCAAAGCTAAAATGAGATAAATCAAGATTTCTAACGGGGCAAAAGAATACAATGATTCCCATAAAGTCTAAAGAAGATTTAAAAATGCTTAAGAAGTCGGGTAAAATCCTATCTAAAATAATGCATAGACTTCAAAAGTTTATCCGGATAGGGGTATCCACAATTGAAATCGACCAATTAGCGGAAAAACTGATAAAGGATGCGTTTGTAATATCCGCTTTTAAGGGTTACAATGGCTTTCCGGCAAATATATGTATCTCTGTTAACGAGCAAGTTGTGCATGGCATACCCGGCCAAGAAAGGTTAAAAGAAGGAGATATCGTAAGTTTAGATGCGGGTATAAATTATAAAGGTTATTTCTCTGACGCTGCAATCACTCTGCCTGTAGGACGCATAGATTCTAAGCTACAGAAACTAATTGAAGTAACCAGAAATGCGTTATCAGAAGGAATAAAACAGGCACGGATAAATAATCATCTATCGGATATATCTTATGCCATACAAACCTGTGTTGAAAGCCAAGGATTTTCTGTAGTAAGGCAATTTGTAGGACACGGCATAGGTTGTAGTTTACATGAAGACCCTCAGATACCTAACTTTGGTTTACCACATCAAGGCGAAGTGTTAAAAAAAGGTATGGTTTTCGCAATCGAGCCAATGGTAAACTTGGGTTCGTGGGAATGTAAGATTCTCGATAACGGATGGACTGCGGTTACAAAGGATGGATTGCCTTCTGCTCATTTTGAACATACGGTAGCAATTACAGAAGAAGGACCGGAAATTCTAACCAATTAAGCGAGGACATAAGTTATGGAGATTAATTTTGAAAATATTGCCGACATAAGTTATCAGTCCGAACTATCCCGACA
>DCOU01000107.1:0-4597 GCA_002322525.1 Candidatus Omnitrophica bacterium UBA1562
AAAATTTAACAAAGTTGTGTTACAATAATAAAATATTAAAAAATAGTCAAAAATTAACATAGTAGTGTAAGAAAGAAGGTGCGGGGTGAAAGGCATAATTTTAGCGGGCGGTAAGGCAACGCGCTTGTATCCCGTTACTAAAGGGGTATGCAAGCAGCTGTTACCGGTTTACGATAAGCCGATGATTTATTATCCTTTATCAGTTTTGATGCTTGCGGGAATCCGGGAAATTCTCGTAATTTCTACGCCCAAGGACACCCCTCGATTTAAGGACTTATTGGGAGATGGCAAGGATTTAGGCATAAGCCTTTCTTACGCTGTTCAGCAGGAACCAAAAGGTATAGCCCAGAGTTTTATTATCGCAGATAAATTTATCGGTCGCGATAATGTCTGTTTAATCCTGGGAGATAATATATTTTATGGCGGTAATCTGGTGGAATTATTAAAAGAAGCGTCAACATTAAAGGAAGGGGCAGTTGCCTTCGGTTACTATATAAAGAATTCCCAGCATTACGGAGTTATTGAGTTTGATGATAAACGTAATGTCGTTTCTATTGAAGAAAAGCCAGAAAACCCCAAATCAAACTATGCAGTTTGCGGCCTTTATTTTTACGATAATAACGTCACCCAAATTGCTAAAACCTTAAAACCTTCTAAGAGAGGAGAATTAGAGATTACCGATGTAAATAATGAATATCTAAAGAAGGGAAAGTTAAAAGTTAAGTTGTTGGGCAGGGGCTATGCCTGGCTTGATACAGGGACTTGTGACTCCCTGATTGATGCTTCAATATTTATAAAAACCGTGGAAGAAAGGCAGGGCCTGAAGATAGGCTGTATTGAAGAGGTTGCTTACCGGATGAAATATATTGACGCAAGACAATTGCGAAAGCTCGCCGATTCTATAAATACTAATTATGGAGAGTACCTGCGGGGAATCTTAAAAGATGAAAAATAAGACCCTCATATTAGGTAGAGGTTATATAGGGAGCCGATTACAGGAAGAATTAAATTGTAAAATTTCCGATAAAAAAATTTATTCTTACAAAGACATAGAAGCGCAGTTAAGGAAGTTTAAGCCTAAAACCATTATTAATTGCATCGGAAATGTGGGTAGAAATGTTGATGAATGCGAAAAAGATTTAGACAAGACTTTAATTGCTAATACCTTTGTCCCTATTATTTTGGCCGAAGCGGCACTGCGTAATAATATTAAATTCATTCATATAAGCACTGGTTGTATCTATCATTATGATTACTCTAAAGGCAACCCGATAGATGAAAATAAGGAGCCTGACTTTTTTGAACTTTTTTATAGCCGGGCAAAGATATATTCTGAACTAGCATTAGACGCCCTATCTAAGAAATACTCGATTTTAATTATCAGAATACGCGTCCCATTAGATGACCGGCCCCACCCCAGAAATCTTCTTACCAAACTCATCAATTATAAGAAAGTTATTGATCTACCTAATTCAGTTACCTATATCCCTGATTTTATCAATGCCCTCAAGCACTTAATTAAAATAAATGCCAAAGGAATCTATAATGTGGTAAATAAAGGTTCCTTAATATACCATGAGCTTATGGAAATATATAGAAAATACGTGCCTGATTTTAAATATGAAACCATCGACTTTAAAAAACTGAATCAAGTTCGGACCAATCTTATTCTCTCTACGAAAAAGTTAGAGCATACAGGTTTTAAAGTGAGAGATATTCATGAGGTATTAGAAGAATGCGTAAAAGGGTATATAGGGACTGTCCCCGAAGGGGACTGTCCCTAACAAGATTATGAAGAATAAATCTATTTTAATAACCGGCGGCGCTGGCTTTATCGGCAGCGCCTTTGTCAGGCTGCTTCTAAGGGACAGTTCCCGCCAGAGCTATAGCGAAGTCTTTAAAAGGGGACTGTCCCTGAAGAATAGAAAGGGACTCTCCCCGCAGACTAAGGGTCTGTCCCCGAAGGGGACTGACCCTGAAGTTAATACCAAGGGGACTGTCTCTGAATTGATTGTTGTTGATAAGTTGACCTACGCCGGCGATTTAGAAAGACTGGAAGAATTTAAAGGGCAATTTAAATTCTATAAAGCCGATATCTGTAATCAAAAAGAAATTGAGAAGATATTCAGTAAAGAAAAACCCGATGTAGTCTTGAATTTTGCTGCAGAGACCCATGTGGATAGAAGTATTCAAGAAGCCACGCCATTTATAGAAACCAATATAAAAGGGACTCAAGTATTGTTAGATGTTTCCAGAAAATATAGAATTAAGAAATTTATCCAGATTAGTACTGATGAGTGTTACGGTGAAATAAAAAAGGGCAAATTTACCGAAGATTCACCTTTAAAACCTAATAGTCCTTATGCCGCTTCTAAAGCAGCAGCTGATTTGTTAATTAAGGCTTATATTAGAACATATAATTTCCCCGCAATTATAATTCGTCCTTGCAACAATTACGGCCCATGGCAGTATCCAGAAAAACTCATACCAGTGATAATAAATAATGCCATGCAGAATAAGAAAGTTCCCGTTTATGCCAACGGCCTAAATGTAAGGGAGTGGCTATATGTGTCGGATTGTGCAGAGGCAATTCTGTTTCTGCTCAAGAAGGCCAAGACAGGAGAGATTTATAATATAGGCAGCGGTCATCAGGAAAAGAATATAGATGTCGTAAAGCGGATTCTCAAGATATTAGGAAAGCCTATTAGTTTGATAGAGTTTGTCAAAGACCGGCCCGGACACGACTTTCGTTATGCGCTTGATACTTCAAAAATAAGAAAATTAGGCTGGAGGCCTAAGGCAAGTTTTTCTTCCGGCATAAAAATGACGGTAGATTGGAATATAGCAAATCGTAAATGGCTGACGAATAAAATGGAGTAGGTATGATTATGCATAAAATTTATGGCTGGTTACCCGATATCCCTGACCAGAGGGATTATCTTTACAGCGCGATTAAACCCCGCGTCAGGCTGCCTTCCAAGGTTGACTTGCGCGAAAGCTGTTCGCAAGTAGAATACCAAGGAAGACTCGGCTCATGCCATGACGATAAAACAGAGGTTTTGACAGATAAAGGATGGGTATTATTTAAAAATGTTACAGAGAAAGATAAACTCGCAACGGTTAACCAACTTGAAAAGAAAGTTTATTTTGTTGTTCCTGAGCGATTGACTTCTTTTAATTATTCTGGAGACTTATTTCTTTGTGAGTCCACAGGGAAGGATTTCGCAGTAACTCCAGATCACAAAATGCTTGTTAGAAAATGGGAAGAGAATAAGAGAAAATTATCTAGTGAATATCGTCTTGTCGCTATGAAAGATGTGGGTTGGTATTCTGGTCTTATGTCTGGAGTAACAACCGCGAATAAAGATATTGCTACAATTGATCTTAAGGGGGTTGAACACAATAGAAAAGCGTATCGGGCAAACATCCAAGTTTCTGCAAATGTTTTCTTGCAGCTTCTTGGGATATATCTTGCTGAAGGAAGTATGTGTAAAGATAAAGGGCACTATAAAATTCAGATTTCCGCTTCTAAAAAAAGAGAAAAATATTTCGTCTTAAATTTATTAAAATCGCTTAGAATTCCTCCCTGCGTCCTGAGAGACAGAATTACTTTTGACGATAAAAGAATATTCAGGATGTTTGAAGAATATGGATTGTTCGGAGTGCGTGCGCCAGATAAATTTGTTCCAGAGTTTGTTTTCCTGCTCGGGAAATCAAATATATGCGCATTCCTAGAGGGGTTCTTCAATGGAGATGGCTGTGAACAGAAGGGAACAATAAGTTATTACACATCTTCAAAAAGATTAGCAGATGATTTGCATCGGTTGATTATTCTTTCTGGGCAATGGGGAACTCTCAACTCAAGACCGGCAAGAAAATCTTTAACAAAAGATGGGCGCATAATTTCAGGAAAGCATCCAGAATATAGAATATCGCAATGGAAGTCTCTTCAGTATTCTATTGAACGGAAGAAAGAAGTTAAAACCATCAAATATTCGGGTTTCGTCTACTGCGCAGAAGTCAGTCCTTACCACACATTGATAACCAGAAGAAGTGGGCGAGTGCTAATATCTGGAAACTGCACAGCCTGTGCCTTGGTCGGCAACCTCGAATTTCTGGATAACCGGCCGGATGCAACTTATACCGATGTGAGCAGGTTGTTTATTTACTACAATGAGCGGCTCTTGCGCGGCAATGAAGATTATGATTCCGGCGCCTCTTTGCGCGACGGCATAAAAACCTTGAAAAAAACAGGTTATTGCTGGGAGAAGGCCTGGCCTTATGATATTGAGCGTTTCACTCAAAAGCCCCCTCAGCGCTGCTATAACGAAGCCGGGAAACACCGCATTGCCTCATACCATCGTATTCATACCTTAGCGGAAATGCTCGCCTGTCTTGCTGAAGGCTATCCCTTTGTTTTCGGTTTTGCGGTTTACGAGAGTTTCCAATCCAAAAAAGTAGAACGCACCGGCATTGTCAATATGCCGAAAAAGAATGAGCGGGTTATTGGCGGCCACGCGGTCACGGCAGTCGGTTACAATCAGAAAGAGAGGCGTTTCTTAATCCGTAATTCCTGGGGTTTGAAGTGGGGTCAGGC
>DCOU01000107.1:4738-7729 GCA_002322525.1 Candidatus Omnitrophica bacterium UBA1562
TGGACAATACGCAAATGCTGACAGTTGAAGACTGATAGCTGAAAGGTGACGATAGACTACACTTCATTTATAACTTGACATATTAAAAATTAAGCATATACTATAGTTATGAAATATAGAATCCTGAGTAAAAGTATTAAACAGGCCGTTAAGACATTCCCTGCCTTGGTTGTAACAGGCCCCCGGCAATCCGGCAAGACAACTCTTCTTAAGCATCTTTTCAGCGCCACTCACTCATATAGTTCCCTTGAGGATCCGGATACAAGAATGCGCGTAAAAGACGACCCGCGCGGGTTCCTACGCGGACTGAAGATGCCCGCTATCATTGATGAAATACAGTATGCAACAGAACTCCTGCCGTATATAAAGACGGAGATTGATGAAAAGCGAAAACCGGGCAATTGGCTACTCACCGGTTCCCAGAGTTTTGTTTTAATGCAGGGAGTAAGCGAGTCATTGGCGGGTAGAGCGGCTATTTTATCTTTATTGCCTTTTAATTATGTGGAGAGGATAGATAGGGGAGAAAACGCCGTAAGCGCGGATAGGCTATTCAAACTGAAAAAAGAGGATTTGGGAAGAAATGCGCAGCAAAGCAAAGCGTCTTCTCTTACACATATACTTTTACGCGGCTTTTACCCGGAGATTGCAAGCAGGCCATCAGTAGCCAAAAACATCTGGTGCGGTTCATATATCTCATCTTATCTAGAACGCGACATAAGGAACTTAACACAGGTTGGGGACTTAAGCCAGTTTGAAAGGTTTCTTCGGCTTTGCGCGATACGGACAGGGCAGATCCTGAATTTGTCGGAGCTTGCCAAAGAGTGCGGCATTTCCGTACCGACGGCCAAACGCTGGCTTTCGCTCCTTGAAACTGGGTATCAGGTCTTCCTTCTATACCCCTATTATAAGGACATAGGCAAACGTTTGGTCAAGAGCCCTAAGCTTTATTTTACGGATACTGCTCTGGTCTGTTACCTCCTCGGCCTGGCCGACCAGAATGTTTTAATCAGAAGCCCGTATTTTGCGCATATTTTTGAAACATTTGTCATAGTTGATTTTTGGAAACGGTTCCTGCATTTTGCGCAACCGCCTTCAATGTATTATGTCCGGACGCGCGACGGGATGGAGGTTGATTTGGTGATAGAATCAGGAGGAAAACTGCATCTTTTTGAGGTTAAAAGCACTGCGACTGTTACTTCTAAGCATATCCCTTCTTTAATCCGTGCAAAAAATGATTTAGCGGACTTGGTAGGGACTGCAGGGGTTATTTCTCAATCCGCGGATAGTTTTTATATTCGCACAGGCATTTATAATTACGGTTGGCAGGATATAGTATCTTTTTAATAATCTCTTTAGCCGAAGGTTGAAAGCTGCCATAGCGGAAAATGGATATAATTACATCAAACAATTTACTTGAGAGAGAGCCACAGATCAACTGGAAAAGGTTTTTAAACAGTACGTTTAATAAATAATACCGGCGAAAATCACAAATATGTTCAACCGTAAGATATATGGCTGGTTACCGGACTCACCAGATCAACGCGACCTTCTCTACAGCGCCATTAAGCCCAAAATCAGAATACCCCGCAAAGTGGACCTGCGGCGGTATTGTTCTGTTGTAGAAAATGAGGAGAGGCTGGGCAGTAATGCCTAAAAAGGGGGAGCGTATGATTGGCGGACATGCCGTGCTGGCTGTAGGGTATAACCAGAGAGAGAAGCGCTTCTTGGTGCGTAATTCCTGGGGAACAAAATGGGGCATGCACGGATATTTCACCATGCTTTTTGAGTATATCGAGACTTTAGCCTCCGATTTCTGGACAATACGTAAGTAAGGGTTATTTTTGTATTTAGCCTTGACTTTTTTATTATTTGCTTTAAAATAATGTTCAATGATTGAACAATTCCCTAGAGAAGAAACCTTATCAATTATTAAAGAGATAGAAACTAACCCAAATACTACCCAGCGTTCTCTTTCCGCGAAACTGGGTATTTCTTTAGGCAAGACCAATTACCTTCTTAAAGAGCTTATTAAAAAAGGCTTCATCAAGGCGAAAAATTTCTCTCATAACCCCGAAAAAATCCGTAAAATTAACTATATCCTTACAGAAAGAGGATTAGAAGAAAGAATACGGCTAATGTATCATTTTTTAAAACGCAAGGAATTGGAATACAACTTAATAAGACAGGAATGGGAGCGTTTAAACGGTAAAGAGTTAACAACCAAAAATCCGGAGGGGTCGAAGTGAGTGAAGATATTAAAACTGAGATACCGAATTACAGATTTGATAAAGATGAGTTTGATTTAAAGGAATATGCCAAAGTTATTATTAAAAGAAGAAGGGCTATCTATAATATAATTTTACTTTGCGTTTTAATTTCAGCCATTTTTGGATTATTACTACCTAAGACATACGGATACAAAATAGCTGTTGCGGCAATCTCAGGATTAATGCTCGGTTTACTTATTATATTTATGCAAGAATTCTTGGGCAGAGGACAAAGAAACTAATGGCAATTGTGTTTTCTCATGATTAAAAAAGCATTGATAACCGGTATAACCGGCCAGGACGGCTCATATTTAGCGGAATTTCTGCTTTCCAAGGGGTATGAAGTCCATGGTATAATCCGCCGCGCCAGCACCTTTAATACCGGGCGAATTAACCATATCTATAAGGACCCGCATGACCCCAAGGCTAGATTATTCCTCCATTTCGGTGATTTATCCGATGCCGAGCAGGTAAATAATATTATTTATAATATTAAACCCGATGAAATTTTTCATCTTGGTGCTCAGAGCCATGTGCGGGTAAGTTTTGACATCCCCGAATATACCGGTAATGTCACGGCATTAGGCACCGCCCGGATTTTGGAAGCAATACGCAGAAGCGGGCACAAACTTAAGTTTTATCAGGCGTCGAGCTCGGAAATGTTCGGTTCCGCGCCTCCTCCGCAATCAGAAACTACTCAGTTTCAGCCGCAAAGCCCTTATGC
>DCOU01000080.1 GCA_002322525.1 Candidatus Omnitrophica bacterium UBA1562
CGCGGGTTCATAAAGTTCATATCCATAGTTTTGCCTAAAGAAGCAATCTTATCATTATAAGCCACAATCAAAGCAAGCGCAGTCAATGCTGCTGAACCAATAGCAAATCCTTTTCCCGTGGCCGCAGTAGTATTGCCTAATGCATCCAAAGCATCAGTGCGCTGCCTTACTTCTGGTGGTAAATGCGACATCTCGGCATTTCCTCCTGCATTATCTGCAATGGGGCCGTAGGCATCGGTAGCCAAAGTTATGCCTAAAGTTGATAGCATGCCCACTGCTGAAATGCCTATGCCGTAAAGCCCGGCGTTAAAATTATGCGCGCCTCCGGCAAAATAGAAACTCGCCAATATCGCCGCAGTCACAAGAAGAACCGGTAAAGCTGTAGAAAGCATACCGACAGATAAACCTCCGATAATAACTGTGGCAGGACCCGTTAAAGCATTGTTGGCAATAGAGCGGGTCGGCGGATATTTATCCGAGGTAAAATATTCTGTGGAAAGCCCCAAAAGAAGCCCTGCGACGAGGCCGGAAATAATTGACCAATACACGCCTATATGGCTTTGCCCCAAGACTGCCTTTACAACAAAGTAAGAAAAAATCGCTATCAATATTGCGCTGACAAAAATCCCCTTACGTAATGCTTTAAGCAGAGTCCCTTGGTCAGCTTTTTCTTCGGATTCCACAAAAAAAGTGCCGACAATTGAAGCAGCCACTCCTACCGCAGCCATAACCATCGGAATTGTAACTCCCGCAACTCCTAATCCGGCAGCAACAGCTAAAGCCATGGTAGCGACAATCGAACCTACATATGATTCGTAAAGGTCAGCGCCCATACCAGCGCAATCACCCACGCAATCACCCACGTTATCTGCGATAACCGCAGGGTTTCTTGGGTCATCTTCAGGAATTCCAGCTTCCATTTTACCGACTAAGTCTGCGCCAACATCCGCGGCTTTGGTAAAAATTCCCCCGCCTACGCGGGCAAAAAGGGCCTGCGCGCTGGCACCCATCCCAAAACAAAGCATGGTAGAGGTAATTGCTCCGATTTTATCTATTCCTTGCGGTAGCGCATGAGTTGAATAATACCAATTAAGCAACCAATACCAGATGGTTAAATCCAAAAGACCTAAACCAACAACCACTAATCCCATCACCGCTCCGGCAGAAAATGAAATTCTTAACGCGCCGTTTAGGCTTGTCCTTGCTGCCTGCGCAGTCCTATCACTTGCGCTTGTTGCAATAGACATCCCGATATAACCGGATAAACCGGAAAAGAATCCTCCGGTTAAGAATGCAAAGGGGACAAACATCACCAAATATCCCTTTATACTTAAAAAAAGCAAAATACAGAACACTACCACGAAGAAAATTGTCACTACCGAATATTGCCGCTTTAGATATGCCTTAGCACCTTCTTTTACCGCGTCGGCAATCTCCTTCATTTTTTCCGTGCCGCGGTCTTTTTTTAAAACATTCCGCGCTAAATACCCTGAAAACACAAGCGCCAAAAGCGAACCAATCGGTGCCAGCCACAACAGATTAAAACTCCCCATTTTTCTCCTCCTTCCGCAGAAAGCGGAACACCAGCCTATCCGCCCCAGCAAGGGCGCACTTGGCAATCATTTATGCCAAGGCGCATTAAGGCTGGGTGTAAAGTTTAAAAATGATGGGATATCATTTAGGAAAATCTTTGCTTCCTCATCAATATCTGTAAAACTTATATCCAGCATATCTTGCTTAACTTCCTCGTTGAAAGATATTTTAAGCTTGTAAATCTTCTCGCTATCCGAATTTTCCTCGAATAAAATAACGCTTTTTACTTTATCTAAAGATATATTGAGAACGTCTACGCTGGTTCCTATCGAATGCTCCACACCGTCTCGTGCAATCATAAGCGCTTTATTAGTTAATAGGACTGTTGCCTTGCTCGTAAGATAAGCCACCTGATTCTTTCGCTTAAGTAAGGAACGCTTATTTAAAACCTTCTCCCAGATATACCGACAGGAAAAAGTCAAAATGCACTTTTCGTGGTCGCTAAGAAGGGTCTTTAAGTAATCCCTATGGATTTTATCTTTAATCCTATGAATAAACGCTGCCGGCGAAGAAGAATCCAATTTGAAATCATCCGTATTTATGGCAAGGCTGTGTTTCTTAAACACGCGCAGCGCCTTTTGGAAATGATGCTTGCCGTTTGAACTAAAAATTATCGTTAGCCGTTTTGTTTCTTCGAGATCAATAAACTCCAAGGAAAACCAGCTTAAAAGCATGGCGCTGCCGATATTAAAAGAAAGCATATCTTCAAAATTAATATAGTTTACCTTCGGCTCTGTTCCTTTAGCGTGCCTGTTATTTGAAATAATAAATCTCTTGTCTGTTACACATATCCCCGAAGACGACTCCCCTGCTTTTAGGCCGAAGGGCGTTGATGTCGAGGAAACGCGCGGCGAATAGATACAATACTCCACTTTTTCCGATTCTTTAAGCTGGGCATCGATTAATTTTGCATGCACTCCTATTAGCTCGCAAGGATGCTTAACGCTAAACACCCAGTCTTCCCTTCCGGATGACTCCCATCCTTCCCATGTGTATTTTGTCTTACTCTTAAACATAATTAATGCACTGCCTCGTTTATCCTACGATCTAAATCCATTAGCTTTACATCTATGGCTTCGTTCTTCTGATATTTGACGTCTCTGGCAAGAAAACAAAGGCCTTTGATTATTCTCGGGTTGCCTTTAGAAAAGTGGTATATCCCCTTTTTGAAATTGGCTTCCTTGGTTATTTTTATGCCAAACTCATTTATAAAATGTTCTATTAAAACATCTGCCGTTGGCCTATCTAGATTAGATATTTCAACTTTCTCGAAGTTGAATAAAGACATGCGCAAATGCCCTATATCTTTCTTCTCAAGTCCGCGGCTTAACACGATAAGCGGAATCTTTGTTTCCATGAGATATACAAAGAAAGAATAGAATTTTGGCTCAACACTTTCAACATGGTCAAAAATAATGTATCCCGGATTTTTCTTAGCAAGGATTCCATAGAATAATTTCTTCAGGGCTAATATGTCTGCTTTTTGGATAGTTCTCTTATCGAAAGTGTCATACATCATAAAATTCAGAAGCGATTCTTTTAGCGTTTTGCTAATTGGAGAATATAACCTGTCTAAAACAGCCGGGTTACTTAATACCTTATTGATAACAGCAGTTTTACCTACTCCCTCCGGCCCAAAAATAATGATGCTCTTCTTTTGGCTTATGAAACCGGTTATCGCTGCGCATTCTTTTTCTCTGCCTATCAGAATATCGCTCATTTAAGTACCGCTTCTGCCTACTATCTTTTCGATTGCCCTAAACCATGATTTCTTCTCATCTTCTGTCTGCTCCCAACGAAGAGGAGGCTCTTTTTTCTGTATGAGATTTATTGCACTTGCTTTAATCTTTTCCATCTGGGCAAGCTCTGTTTCAAATAAAAACTTTAGTAGAGAATCATCCTCAATGCAATCTACGATCTTAATAAAATGCGGTATGCAAAGACCACAACTCTCTGCGTATTTTGCTTTGTGGCCATCGTCTTGTAATATAACCGTTAATTCTTTGAGATACCTTTTCTCTTTCTTTCTTAGTACGCGGCACAGAGGACAATACGCGTTACCTTCAAACGACCAGATTTTAAAATCCTCTTTTCGCTCCCTGAAAGCATCAATAAGATTTTCGTAATTATGGGTCCGAAAAATTTTTATTAATCTTTCTATTAACTCAGCTCCTATGGCTGCACTCCCATAATTGGTGTTAATCCCTTGAAGCTCCCGGAAGTGGTAATTACAAAATCCGCCGGAAGTTATCAGTTTAATTCTCTCTTCTGAACCTTTATATTGTTCGGCACTTTGCCCCACCCAGTGGCATAGGCTATCAAATTCGTCTTGCCGAAGCATTGCGCATACAGGGCACCTGCCTGAAGAAAAAGTATCGATAACCTTTTCACTTATGCTTTTTATTTGTTCCATCTATTCTAACTTCCATACAATATAAGCGCCTATAACACTTAAAATCCCGGCATACAGAAAACCCGCTGCCGGTGAAACCGCTGCCCACAAAAATCCAACGATTATGCTTGATATAAAATCCCCTATTCCGTTGACTGTCGCAAGGGCTCCGTATCCCGTGCCTTTCAGATTTTCAGGCAAAAGTTCTCCAGCGATAGCCCCCTCTAAGACATCCTCCGAAGCGATAAACGTCCCGCCGATGATAAACAGAATAGAAAGATACCAAAACTTAGGCACTATAAATATAAACCCAACGCACATAACAGCAGATAATAAATAACCGAAGGATAGTATTTTTCTCTTTGGCATCTTGTCCCCCAAATACCCAATCGGAAAAGACAATCCAGCATAGAAAACATTACGGAATACATAAAGCAATATTGCCGAAGTATTGGCCACGGCAGATCCGTAGATTGGCTTCAAAACTTGCGCAGCCATCAATATCAAAAGAGTATGCGAAAAGTCACCGGCCCCAAATATCCCAACACCAACTAAATATCGTTTAAATTTCACGGGTAGCCCTCTTAAGGTCGGCAGAAACCTCATATGATGGTTAGGTTCTTCGGCAACTTCGCTGACTAAAAAGAAAAACGCTGCCACCGAAACAAGGCCGGGGACAAGTGCAAACCAAAAAATCTGCCTATATCTGAATCTTGAGACTAACAAGAAGGCTATCAAAGGCCCCAAAACCGCTCCGGTCGTGTCCATCATTCTATGGAAACCGAAAGCTTTGCCGGCATCTTTTTTCTCAACAGACGCGGAGAGCATCGCATCCCGCACCGGACCGCGTATTCCTTTTCCAAACCATGCCACCACCCTTCCCATTAAAACCTGAAACCCTGATGAAACAACTGCAAAAAAACCCATGCCGAGAGCGGTCAGGAAATACCCTAAAACCGCTATGGGCTTTCGGATGCCCTTTTTATCGGAATAAAAACCAGCTCCGAGTTTTGCAAATGAAGAAACTAAATCCGCAAAACCCTCGATGATCCCCAATAAGGCAGCCGATGCCCCTATGCTAGCAAGAAATGCCGGTAAAATTGACGTAGACATTTCATGACAGAAGTCATTAAAAAAACTTGCTGCACCCATTCCAATTACATTTTTATTCATCCATCTTTTTGGCATAGTTTGCACCATATAAAAATAGCTTCTACCAAATCTAAGTAGAAGCTATCGGCCTGAATCCAGGCATTCACGAGCCTCATCGCGTTATCTATGTTCTGCTACTCTCCTGCATTAATCTTTTTAATTGCCTCCTCTGCTGCCCTAACTAACGATGGATCTTTTGTTTCCTCCAGCAATTTCTCTAAATAGGGTATTGCGCGCTTTTCTTTTCTCTGAACCAACACCATAATAACCCAATGCCTAACTTCCCCGGCGCGGTGATTTAAGGCATTTAAGAGTTTATCCACATAGTCTTTATTGTTATGCGCCTTGATATTGTAACCACAGTCAGGGCAGACTTCAAAATCTTCATCCCAGAAATCCTTCCAGCAGTTTGGACAATAATACCTCACTTCAAATTCCCTTTAAATATCGCCTTATCGCCTAATTCTTCTTCAATACGAAGAAGCTGGTTATATTTTGCCAGTCTTTCCGAACGTGCCGGAGCTCCTGTCTTTAACTGGCCTGCATTGGTAGCTACTGTAATATCAGCCAAGAAAGAATCTTCAGTTTCACCGGAGCGATGGGAAAACATACAGGTGTAGCCGGATTTCTTGGCCAAGCTGATAGTTTCCAGCGTCTCGGTTATAGTGCCGATTTGATTTAGTTTAATCAGGACTGCGTTAGCAATGCCTTGTTTAATTCCCTCGGCTAAGATTTTAGGGTTAGTAACAAAAATATCGTCTCCAACCAGTTGGACTTTATTGCCTAGTTTCTTTGTCAGAATCTTCCAACCTTCCCAGTCATTTTCTGCCAGGCCATCTTCTATGGAGATAATCGGGTATTTCGAAACCAGGCCAGCATAATAATCAACCATCTCTTGCGAAGATAAGTTCTTGTTGTCTGCCTTAAGCAGATATTTTCCGTCTTGATAGAACTCGCTGGCTGCCGGATCAAGGACAATCGCTATATCCTTACCCGCTTTATAGCCGGCTTTTTCAATGGCAGCAATAATAATTTCTATTGCTTCTTCGTTACGCGAAAGATTTGGCGCAAAACCGCCCTCGTCACCTACCGAAGTGCTTAAACCCTTTGATTTTAAGATACCCTTTAAAGTATGGTATACTTCAGCAGCATAGCGCAATGCCTCTTTAAATGAAGGCGCGCCAAAAGGAGCAATCATAAACTCCTGGATATCCACGTTGTTATCAGCATGTTTTCCACCGTTTAGAATATTCAAGAATGGTATCGGGATCCTTACCGCATCCTTACCGCCAAGATAGCGATAAATAGGCATATTCGCGTCTATGGCGGCTGCCTTAGCCACAGCCAATGATACGCCAAGAATCGCGTTGGCCCCTAAATGGCCTTTGTTCTCCGTACCATCCAGCTTAATCATTAGCCGGTCAATTTCTTCCTGCTTTTTAGCATCTTTGCCAATAAGTTTAGGAGCTATAATCTTGTTAACATTATCGACTGCCCTTAAGACCCCTTTTCCTAAAAATCTTTTCTTATCACCGTCGCGCAGTTCTACTGCTTCGCGGCTTCCCGTGGAAGCTCCCGATGGAACTGCTGCTCTTCCTAAAGCGCCGCCCTCTAACACAACATCTACTTCTACTGTGGGATTACCCCTAGAATCTAAAATCTCTCTTGCGTGAATCTGTTTTATCTTTGCCATGATTACGCTCCTTTTTGATGAATCCCTTCTTTTCCAATAAACTTTTCAATAGCCCTTATCCAAGAATTTCCTTCTTCGCCAAATTTCTCTTTAGAAAAACGATAATCGTGCTTCCGCATAAATTCTTTCAATTCTGCAATTAAACCTGATATTTTTACCCCTTCGATGTCAAGAAGCTCTGCGCCGAGCTTCTTGCTCTTGCATTTTTGAAGCACAAACGCTAAATGGGGCAGACATAATCCAAATGAATGCTTATAATGAAAACTGAATTCTGCATCGTCAAAACTTTCCCAGAATACAGAGACATAGCGTTCTACTACATCTATTTCTTGTTTACAAAACATACAAATTTTCTTCGTGGCAACCCCAGGATTAATGCTTTTAAGCAATTCTTTAATAGAAAAAGATTCATCTAATTCATTTATTTGTTTCAAAACTATATTCATTAAATCGTTATATACAATTGCCTGGCCAAAGCCGTCTCCGAACTTTTGTAGCTGCCAGGCATGGCGATTACAGAACCCCGAAGAAGCTTTGATATCTTCTCTGACTCTCGGATCGTTGACGCTTTCATATAGAAAATCATCCATAAACTTATGCGTGTTCTTTTTAACAAGAAAGCAAATCGGGCAGCCTTCTTTCAGCGCTTCTAGAAGATTAAAATATGTTGTATGTTTTGGGCCCATAAAAAATAAAACCTCTACCTATGGTTTTGGTAGGGGCCTATACAAAAAGTCCTCTACCATTGCTAGTAGAGGTTATCAACCTTCCCGTTTGAGGTGGTTACGGCGAACCTCATCGCCTTTCAATTTAAGTCTTCTTTAAATAATACCATCCTTTGCAAAAAAGTCAAGCGAAACCCCTAATACCCTCGCAATTCCTGCCATAGTTTGAAACGTAGAATGCTTTGATTCTCCAGATTCAATTTTTACAATTGTATTGTAGGAAATGCCTGCCAAATGAGCTAATTTCTCTTGTGATAAACCTTTTTTTATTCTTAATTCTCTTATCTTTTTAGCGAGCATTTTATATTGACATTTAATTGATTATACTATAAAATCTTACATGTAGATATTTAAAGGAAACCATTCTTACAATGCTATAATATACCACAAAAGTAATAATTTTAAAATCAAAACACTACTTTGTTAAAAAATATT
>DCOU01000067.1 GCA_002322525.1 Candidatus Omnitrophica bacterium UBA1562
TTATCCAGAAAGGATAGGCCTCCCCATCCTTATGGGAAGGGCCTTATCAAAGAGAATTTTGGCTTAGCTTATGAGCCGGGGACGGTTAATAACAAGTGCCCCTCGCGTAGACATCCCAAAAATCTCTACGATATTTTTGGGATACGCTTCGGGGTCAAATTCGCAGACGCTTCGCTATAACTTACGTCGTAGCGAGTAAAACGAGCACTCCGTAAGTTATCTGCTCATTGAGGGAGGTTATTAATGATATTCGGTCAATCAAAACTGGAATTAAAGGTAGGGATTTTTGTTTTTACAGGTCTTTTGATTTTGACGATTTTTGTTTTATCCATCGGAGATTTTAAGACCATGACTACTGGCTACGAGCTTAACTTTATTTTTAACTTTGCCAATGGCGTCAAAATCGGCGCTCCGGTAAGATTTGCCGGCGTGGATGTAGGAGAGGTTAAGGAGATAAGCTTTGTTACTGGAGTGGATAATCCTAAACCTAAAGTACGGATACTCTGTTTGATTAATAAAGATGTGAAGGTCCCTGTTGACTCGAGCATCTGGGTAAACACCTTAGGGTTATTAGGTGAAAAATATATTGAGATTATGCCTGGCAAAGAATATAACAATACTCTCGCGCCAAAAGATACTTTAGTGGGTATTGACCCTATTCCCATGCAAGATGTCTCTGCGTTGGCCAAGGGCATTGCCCAAAACTTAAATGAGGGGCTCCTGAAGATTCTTAATAAAGAAGGCACGGTGGGTAAACTTCTTTACGACGATACGGTATATAAAGAATTAGAGGCATTGGTTATAGATATAAGAAAACATCCCTGGAAATTATTCTGGAAGGGTAAAGAAAAACCAGAAAAGAAATAATGAGAAATTTCCAATATCCAATAAATACCAATAATACCAATGAATCTCCAATTTCCAATGACCAATGTCCAAAGAAAGATTGGATATTGAGATTTGGGATTTCATTGGGATTTGGTAATTATTGGTAATTATTGGGATTTAATCGTAGTAACCAAATAAATTATGAGAACTAAAAGTGTATTTGCTTGTCAAAATTGTGGTTATCAGTCTCCCAAATGGTTAGGCAGATGCCCTGATTGCAATAGTTGGAATTCTTTTGTGGAAGAGGATTATATCGCACCGTCCGCGAAATATAAGGAAAGAAGGGCGCTATATAAAGATGGGCCGGTGTTATTAAAGGAGGTAGAGTTCAAAGAAGAAAGCAGACTTAAAACCGGAATATTGGAATTGGATAGGGTATTAGGCGGCGGGATAGTCCAAGGATGCGTGGTATTAATCGGTGGAGATCCCGGCATTGGTAAATCTACAGTATCTTTACAGGTTTCCAATCAATTGAGCGGACAAGGACATACTGTCCTTTATGTTAGCGGCGAAGAATCAGTGGCTCAGACTAAATTAAGGGCAAAGCGCCTGGGAGCGGTAAAGGAAGGTAATTTATATATAGTCAATCAGACGGATTTATCTTTAGTTATTGAATATATAAAAAAGATTAATCCTGATGTAGTAATAATTGATTCTATACAGGTAATCTTTGAACCTTCGATTAGTTCTTCGCCCGGCAGTGTCAGTCAGGTAAGAGAATGCGCAGGTATACTTACGCAGTTAGCCAAGACTACTGGTACATCTATTTTTATCATCGGGCATGTAACTAAAGAAGGCACTATTGCCGGCCCGCGGGTCCTTGAGCATATTGTAGACACAGTGCTTTATTTTGAGGGTGATAGGTTCTCAATATACAGAATTCTACGCGCAGTAAAAAATAGATTTGGCTCTACCAATGAGATTGGCGTATTCGAGATGACTTCAGGGGGCTTGAAAGAAGTAAGGAATCCCTCAGAGATATTTTTATCGGAGAAACCGCGCGATGTTTCCGGCTCAGTAGTAGTATCTATTTTAGAAGGAAGCCGGCCGCTTTTAGTAGAAATTCAGTCGCTGGTAAGTAAGTCGACTTTTGGTTATGCGCGTCGCAGGACCCAGGGATTTGATTATAACCGTCTAAGTTTATTGGTTGCTGTTTTAGAAAAAAGAATAGGTTTATGCCTTGGAGCAGAAGATATATTTGTCAATGTGGCCGGCGGGATAAAAATAGAGGACCCGGCAGCTGATTTGGGAGTAGCAGTAGCAATAGCCTCAGCCTTTCGAGAACAGATCGCCCTTGGCGATACATTATTTTTGGGCGAAGTAGGGCTTGCGGGTGAGATCAGGAGCATATCGCAAGTTATATTACGCATAAATGAGGCAGCAAAATTAGGGTTTAAGCACTGTATATTGCCCAAGAATAATTATAAGAATCTGGACTATAAAAAAGACGACATAGAATTAACTCCGGTTTCTACACTAAAAGAAGCATTAGATATTGCAACCGCTGAAACGCAGAGGAAAAAATGAGACACTGAGAAACAACTACTCAGTGGTTCAGTAAACAAAGACTTTAAAGGTATTGTTCAGTGCCTCAGTGGTTACAGGGAGGTGAATATATGAATTTATTAGCAATACGTATTCTTTTTATGGTTGCTAGTATTATTATTGGTTACCAGACTTTAGAGCCTAAGGATTTAGGTTTGTTAGGTGCGCTCATAGGCATTATGGCAAGCGGTATTCTCATACTTGTTGAGATGGGCATGCGCCGTGTATCGATGCGCGGCCTTTCCAGTACTGTATTTGGCCTTATCCTGGGCCTGATTATGGCTAAACTTGTTACGGATGCGTTTATCCTTGCACCCATATCTAGTGCTAGTTTATCAGTGATAAGGGTTATCCTGACATTAATCTTTTGTTATTTGGGTATGGTGATTGGCCTGCGCGGAAAAGACGAGTTCAATATTATTATTCCCTATGTCAGGTTACGCAGGCAGGATCAATCGGCAGAGTTAACCCTGCTTGATACCAGCGTCGTTATTGATGGCAGGATATTAGATATATGTAAAACAAAATTCTTGGAAAGCAGGATTATTATCCCTAAATTTATTTTGAATGAATTACAGCAGGTTGCGGATTCAACAGACCCCATTAAGCGGCAAAGAGGCCGCAGAGGCTTGGAGATTTTACATGCCCTTCAGAAAGAAATGGGCCAAGATATAATGCTGCACGAAGAAGAGCTTCCGGATGTCCCGGAAGTAGATGCAAAATTGGTTAAGTTAGCCAAGATATTAGAGGCAAAGATATTGACGGTAGACTTTAATTTAAACCGCGTAGCCAGTCTTCAGGGTATAAAAGTACTAAATATAAATGAACTGGCCAATGCCTTAAAGCCCCTGGTTTTTCCCGGGGAAGAGATGCAGATTAAATTGCTAAAAGAAGGAAAAGAGCATAATCAGGCAGTGGGATACTTGGATGACGGTACGATGGTTGTGGTGGAAGACGCGCGTAGATTGATTGGTCAAGAAGTAAAAGTCGTGGTTACTTCGGTTCTTCAAACCCAGGCGGGCAGGATGTTTTTTACCAAGATTGAAAAGTGAGTAAATTCGCACAAATAACTTATGTCGGAGCATATCAAAATTGCTACTCCATAAGTTACGTGCTCATTTAAATGTCAGTTACGGCAGTAGTCCTTGCTGCAGGTAAAGGCTTAAGATTGAAGTCAAAGATTTCCAAGCCACTCATTAAAATCGATTCCAAACCCCTTGTAATTTACTGTCTTAGCATTCTCAGTAATCACCCTTATATTAAAGATATTGTTGTAGTAGCTAATCGCCAGAACCTCGAAGATATACGCAATAAAATAAAGCGATACCATATAGATAAAATTAAAGATGTGGTTTTAGGAGGTAGATTACGCCAAATTTCGGTATTTAATGGCCTAAGAGCAACGGATAATCAAACCGACTTAGTTCTAATTCATGATGCAGCAAGGCCTTTTATTGATAGAGACATGGTATCTTCGGTAATCAAAACTGCCAAATCATCCGGCGCTGCTATTGCAGGTGTTCCGGTCAAGGCAACTATTAAGAGTGTCAAAGTGTCAAAGTGTCAAAGTGTCAAAGAAAATATAGTAGAAAAGACATTAGATAGAAGTAAACTCTGGGAGATTCAGACGCCGCAGGTTTTTAAAAAAGGCTTAATCTTAAAGGCATTGAAGAAATTTGGAGATAATATAGAAGTTACCGACGATGCAATGTTGGTTGAGAAATTGGGAGCTAAAGTCAGCGTAGTTTTAGGCTCGTATAATAATATTAAAATAACTACACCTGAGGATTTGATAATAGCTCAAGCAATAGCAAAGAGCTTAAGAAATGAGAAGGTTAGCGTATAGCGTAGAGCGTATAGCGGATAGAAAAGATAGCGTATAGCACATAGCGGATAGCGTATAGTAAAAGCAAGTAAATTTTTTACTAAACGCTAAACGCTAACCGCTAAATTAATTATACGCTAAACGCTACCCGCTAAACGCTAAAATATTAAACACGACTTTGTT
>DCOU01000010.1 GCA_002322525.1 Candidatus Omnitrophica bacterium UBA1562
TGGCCTGTGGCTTTGGCTACTGCGCAGAGGCGCGCACCGGCCTCTCCAATAAGGCCGGGTGACGGAAGCCAAACCACGGCCCTCTGGCCAGTCGTGCTCACTCATCACTACTAAATTAAATCTCTTTGTATTTAAAAGAGACGGCCGCATAATCACTATAGATTTAGCTAAATTTTCTCTAGATGTTATATAGTTAACGGGCGCAACTGATGCGCCGCAAGAGATGACAATATCAGGTTTAGTGCTTATTAATGCCCTATAAACATCTTCTTCTAAAAATATCCTCCAAGACCAGAGACAACCTTGACAATGATATTTACCTGCCAAACAACTACTAAGGGTTAACGCGAGCCTGGAAAATCTGTTTTTGAATTTTATCTCTATGGTGTTAATATTAGCGCTTATGCCTTGAGCTTTAAGGCAATCCTTGAGTATCCCCAAAACAGCCTGCGACTGCCTAAGGTGTCCTATTTTTCCGTCGCTTATGATTAAGATATTCTGTTCTTTAGTATATTTCCATACCTTGTATGACCAGAGGTATTCCTCAGGATACTTTAAAATGTATTTTTCAAATACGTTCACCAGCGCCTGTAAATTATCATTTATGTCCTTTTCTAAATTTCCGGTTTTTTTAATTTCAAAAGGCGGTTCAATAAAAACTTTGATATAGGGCCCGTTTATTCGTGTATAAAAAACAGGGATAAGCGCAGCATCATATTTTAAAGCCAGCCTGATTGCGCCTGAAGGCATAGAGGCGTATTTACCAAAAAATTTAACCGGGGCACCTGTTCTTCCGCCCTGGTCCGCTGTCATACCCATTGCTTCATTATTTTTAAGTGCCTGGATTAACTCTCGCGTCTGGTTTTCTCTCTGAATTATCTTGCAACCCCTTTGGCCACGATATAAATTAAGGAGTTTATCTAAGCGCGGATATCTCTGCTGGCGAATAAACAAACTAAAAGGGAAGCCTAAATTCGCACAAATAATATTAGAAAGTTCCCAGCTACCCTCATGCACAGCCAAAAGAATCACGCCTTTACCTTTCTGAAAACCTTCAAATATGTGCTGTTGGCCTTCCAGAGTTATATATTTTTTTATGTATGCCTTGTCCACTAAAGGAATAAACAATATCTCTATCAGGTTCTGGCCGAATGCCTTATAAAACTCTTTTACGAGATTGCTTAATTCTTGCGGCGATAATTTAGCCCCAAAAGCGGTCTTGATATTAGCGTAGGCGATAGCTTTATGTTTGAAGTCAAAATAATAAAACAGTTCGCCTAATCTTGCGCCTAAAAACAGACTGACATTTAAGGGTAAAATTCGAATTTGCGGCCCAAATAACCTAATAAGAATACAACCCAAGTAATCTATTATAGAATTCTTGTTCATCTTTTATAATTTTTAATTCAATGCGCAAAAATAAAACTCGTAACTCGTAACTCGTAACTCGTAACTCGTAAAGCCTAGCTGCATCTTTCTCGGTAGTAACCAAGGTATCTATATTCCTGTCTTTAGATTTCTGGATAATATTATCTAACTCTTCCTGAGTATAATTATGGTGATCGCGGAACCTAAAGGAAAGGCCGATTTTAATCCCTAGACTCCTGATAATGCCCTCAAAGGAATCCGGGTCACCAATTGCAGAAAATAAGGTTACGGTTTTTCCTGGTAATATATTTATGTCTAATAATTCACCGGGTTTATCCAACCTACAAAAACCTAAAGGGCTATGTATAGACTCTATCTGAAGCGCTTTCGGATTAATCCGCCCTAAAAAATCCTTAATCTTATGCCCTGTCGGGCTAAGATTGGTTTTAGTCAGGACAAACACATCAGCGCGTTTTAGCGAAGAGAGAGGCTCGCGTAATATCCCGCGAGGAATAAGCTTTCGGTTACCAAAAGGGCGAGTAGCATCAATGGTGACGATGTCCAGGTCCTTTTTTATACGCCATTGCTGGAGACCGTCATCTAAAATCACTGTATCCGCACCATAATCGCGTATTGCCAGCTTAGCTGCACGGATTCTATCAGTATCAACCACAACCGGCACATCTCCTAAATTCATCTTAAGCATATAGGGCTCATCACCCATCGTTTCGTAATTGGTAATTGGTAATTGGTAATTGGTAATTTTTCTTTTATATCCTCTGCTCAATATTGCTACTTTGTGCCCTTTTTGTTTTAAGTATTGAGCAATAAATAAAACCAGAGTGGTTTTACCCGTTCCGCCTAAAGTAATATTGCCCACACTGATAACCTTGCAATTTAAGTGATACGGTTTTAGACGATAAATAAAAATTGATACCCTGACTCCTAAACCATAGATAAGTGACAGGAAATACAAAAAAGACTTAACTACCCCCGCCACAAGCCCTTTATGTCTATCTGTAGCTAAATTATAAATATAGGACAACATATATTAAATCTTCCCTAACAACATCATTATGCCTATTGCGACAAATAATAATGCACCGGTATATCTTATAAATTCCGGTCTTATATATTTGCCCAAAATTACTCCCAGAAAAACCGAAACAGCAGTAACGATTATATAGGCAGATACGGAACCCAGCCATACCTGTAAAGGCTTTCCTGATTTTGCTGCCATGCTTATTCCTACTAATTGAGTCTTATCTGCAAGCTCTGCAAAAAATACGGCTGTAAATGTTGCCAGAAATATTCTCCAATCCATAACTTGCCCTCCATATTTAGGGACGGTTCTCAAGTCGTTCGAGAAGTATCCCTCTCTAGGGGACAGTTCTGCTTTGGGTTGAGAACCGTCCCTGATTTCTGCTTTTGCTCCCCTTATCTACAACCCTTCTATTCACCATAAAATTACTCCCCCGCAGGTCCTTAAGATAATTTTTGAGTTCCGTAGTAATATCCATGAGTTCAAATAGGTTTGATACCTTGCCAAATGTATTATTCACAATGGCTATGGACAAACTCATCAAAGGTATATTTGCCATTCTTCCGCTTCTGTCCCGACTAACGATAAAACCATTTTTTATATCCGAACTCAAATAGCGGTGAGGAACCATGGCATCAAAATCTCTGAGAGTTTGTTTGGCAATAGGTTCGGCTTTATCGGGTGTGGTGATAATCACGAAATCGTCGCCGCCTATATGACCCACAAAATCTTTACCATTTCCACATGCCTTGACATTTTTTGATATAATCTTGGCTGTCTCTGTTATAACCTGATTGCCCCTTATATAACCATATTTGTCGTTATAGGACTTGAAGTTATCGATATCAATGTAATGGAACGAAAAGGGGTGTCTGGAATCCAAACTCTGAATAAGCTCTCTTTCAATAAGTTTATTCCCCGGAAGGCGGGTAAGGGCATTGGCATTAAAATGGTGGGCTGCGCTTCGTAAGGCCAGGACTATCCTAATTTCTAAATCTATCGGATCCGGAGGCTTAATCAAATAATCATCCACTCCCTGCTCGATACTGAGCAAATCGCGCCTTAATTGTCTCTTATCTATCAAAACAATGGTAGGAATATAGGAAGTAAGGAAATCGCCTTTTATCTCCTTACAAATCTCTAAGCCCCTTTTGTCTTGTAGCGCGGCATCTATAATAATGAGGCTGGGGTTCTCCTTTTTTAAATATTCTATTATATCCTCTCCTTCCGGAAGTTCCGCCACATTATATTCCCAGGCCTTTAAGAGATACAACAATATCTCCCGTAACTTTAAATCCGGGACCGCCAAAACTATTCTGATTTCTTTACTCATCAAAATTATTTAGACCTACAGACGCTTTCCGTGCTAATCGGGAAACTGTCCCCCCTATTATGTTAAAAAGTGTCTTTGGGTACACTTTCCAACTTACCTCAAAGACACTTTCCTCTTTGGGTTGGAAAGTGTCTCTAGCTTTGTGGTCTCCTCTATACATTTCAGATTCCTGGATGTGGCGCCCTGATTTTGTAAAATGATTGCCTTGGCGCGTTGGCTTAGCTGGGTACTTTTACCGGGATTTCTTAATAAATCTTTGATATTTAGGAAAAGTTCTTCTTTATTATGCGCGAGAATGCATGCTTTGTTTTCCAGAAATAACCTAGCGATATCGCGGAAATTAAACATATAAGGGCCGAAGATCACGGGCTTACCGAGTGAGGCGGGTTCCAAAATATTGTGGCCGCCCTTTCTTGTTAAACTGCCCCCTACAAAAATAATATCGGCGATAGCGTAAAAAGAAACCAGCTCGCCAATAGTATCAAGTATAAATATAGGTTTTAGGTTATAGGTGTTAGCCCCGTTAGAAATTTTGTTTTTTGGTAAAAGGTTGGTATTTCTAACGGGGTTGGGTTTTAGGTGTAAAGTAGAAATAAATATGGATGAAAAGCCATTCTTCAGCGTTATTTTTTCTATCTCTCTAGCCCTTTCTGGATGACGCGGAGCAATCAACAGTCTTAAATAGGGAAATTCCTTTAACAAATTTTTATAAACACCTAAGATAATCTCTTCTTCATCAGCGTGGGTTGAGCCAGCTACAAAAAGTTTCTCTTCAGGCTCAAGAGCTAATTTAAGCTTATAATCTGTGTAATCTTCTTTTAAATCTGCGTAATCCGTATTATCAAATTTCATATTACCGGTTATCTGTATCTTGTCTTGGGAAACTCCCAAGCGAAGCAATCTTTCCGCATCGCTAGGGGTCTGAACGCAGAAGAGATTGATTTTACTTAAGATAGGTTTTAATAAAAATTTTATGCTCAGGTAACCTTTGAAAGAACGGTCGGATAGCCTGCCATTTACCAAAACGATGGGTATATTTTTGCAATAAAGATAGGAAATCAAATTCGGCCAGATTTCGGTTTCCATAATAATAAATAAAAAAGGTTTAACCTTATCTACAACGCTTCTTACGATAAAACTTAAGTCTAAAGGACAATAAGATGCAAAGCCGGTTTCTCCGGCGATACTCCTGGCGATTTTATTACCCGTGGGAGTAACCGTGGAAATAAAAAGTTTCTTATCCGGATAGGTAATTCTCAATTCTCTTGCCAGATTCTTTACTGCCATTACTTCACCAACACTTACAGCATGTATCCAGATAGGCCTGTTTAGTTTTAAACCAGAAGGCAATATCCCAAGGCGCATTTGAAAGCCGGGATGGAATTTTCTTTTGCATAGATACACAGGAAGATAAATGAAAGCAAAAACCAAAAATATCAAATCATAAATAATAAACATAACTCTTAACTATGAACTATGAACTGACTTATGCCCGGGGGTGCGCTTTATCATATACCTTTTTTAGTTTTTCAGTCGTAAGGTGGGTGTATATCTGGGTCGTGGAAAGATTTACGTGCCCCAGGAGCTCCTGAACACTCCTTAAATCTGCACCACGATTTAAAAGATGTGTAGCAAAAGAATGTCTTAATGTATGGGGTGATACGCCTTGTTTTATACTTGCAATATGTATATATTTATCAATGATATTTCGCACGCCTCTGTCGGTTATGCGTTTACCGCTTTTATTTAAAAATAACGCATCCTCCTCCTCTTGCTGTTTCTTCCTTCTCTCCAAATAAGCCCTTATTGTCGATAGTGCTATCTCTCCTATAGGCACAATGCGCTCTTTCTTACCCTTACCCAAAACTTTAACTACTCCTCCGATAAAATCTATATCTTCGATATTTAGCCCCACCAGTTCACTGACCCTTATACCGGTAGAGTAAAATGTCTCTATAATCGCCCTATCCCTGAAGTCCCTTTCGCCTTTTAGCGAGACTGCCTCGATTAATTTGGTTACCTCTTCTTCTGTTAAGAATAAAGGCAGGGACTTTTCCTGTTTAGGACTGGAAAGGCTGGTTATAGGATTGTTTTTAAGATAACCTTCGCGAATCAGAAATTTAAAGAAAGACCTGAGAGTAGAAAGCCGGCGGCTGACTGTCCTGTTTTTAAGATTCTTTTCTTTCAATATTGCTAAATATTTTCTTAAAACCAGATAATCAATTTTCTCTAAAGCCGTTCCACCTAAAAATTTATTAAAGCCTTCTAAATCTAGTTTGTAATTTAATATCGTATATTTAGAATAGTTTTTTTCGATCTCCAAGTACCTGATAAATTTTTCGATGTATCTATCCATTATCGGTATCAGCTATTTTCTTCTCTTCGTCTTGCGGCAGGTCCTTTGAAATAAATGTGCATTTAGGATAATTAGAACAACCGTAGAAAAATCCGCGTTTAGAACGCCGCTCGATAAGCTCCCCGCCGCATTCGGGTTGCGGGCATTTTACGCCCGTGGTAATAGACTTGGAATTCTTGCACTTTGGATACGCAGAACAACTCATGAATTTTCCCCGGCGCCCCCATTTTATAATCATGGGCTCACCGCATTGATCGCAGGTTTCCCCTGTTTCTATCACCTCTTTTTTAATATTCTTTTGCGCAAAATCAAGGCTCTCCTTAAAGGGCGCGTAGAAATCTTCTAAGACTTTCAATCTCTTGCGCCTTCCTTCTTCAATCTCATCGAGCTCTTCTTCCATAAGCGCGGTAAACTTAATATCCATAACCTTAGGAAAATACTCGACCAGCATTTCACAGACTTTAAAGCCCAACTCCGTAGGATGAAAATACCCTTTAATCCTGCGCGCATAGTCACGCAAGACCAAGGTATAAATTATCGGTGCATAAGTAGAGGGCCTGCCAATACCCTCTTCCTCTAATGCCTTTACCAGAGAGCTATCAGAGAAGCGTGCCGGCGGTTTAGTAAAATGCTGGGAGGGCATTAATTTAATCAGGTCTAAGATTTCGTCTTTTGCGAGGCTAGGAAGAATATTTTTTTTCTTTTCTTCCTCGTTATCATTATAAACCCCGTTAGAAATACCTTTTTGGCCGCCCTGCAAAACAGAATTTCTAACGGGGTAAATGGCCATAAAGCCATCAAAAATAGTAGCGGTGCCTGAAGCTACAAAAAGGTATTTACCCCGAATGGAGTTACCATGCGAAGCGTCACTTCGGGGTGCCGAAGATTCACTGCCTGATTCACTACATTCGGCATCTGTATTTGTCGTAATATTTGCCGTGGTTACTAGATATCGCGCAGGAGTCATTTGGCTGGCAATAAAGCGGCAATAAATCAACTCGTATAATTTGTATTGGTCTTCGGTTAAATATTTCTTTAGGCTCTCTGGTGAATGTGAAATCAAACTTGGCCTGATTGCCTCATGCGCAGCTTGGGCGTGTTTCTTTAATTTATAAACATTGGGTTTTTGCGGTAAATAATCCTTGCCGAAGTTCTTTAAGATAAGGCTTCTTACTTCTTTGATTGCCTCAGGCGCGACATGCGAGGAATCAGTACGCATATAAGTAATAAGGCCGACAGGGCTCCTCTTGCCAATATCAATACCTTCGTAAAGCTGCTGGGCTATCATCATAGTTCTGCCTGCATTAAATCTTAATTTATTAAAGGCCTCCTGCTGTAAGGTGCTGGTAATAAAAGGGGGGTAGGGATAGCGTTTCTTCTCTGCTTTTTTTACTTCCGAAACTATAAATAACTTATTATTTATATCCGCAACTATCCGGTCTGCCTGCGATTTATTCTTTATCTCTATTTTCTTATCTTCGAGCTTTTCTAATTTTGCTGAAAATGAATCGCCGGTATCTTTTTTCGCAAGTTTCGCCTCTATCTCCCAATATTCCTGGGCTATAAAACTATTGATCTGCTTTTCCCTTTCTACAATCAATTTTAATGTCACGGATTGCACTCTGCCTGCGCTTAAGCCGCGGCAGATTTTCTTCCAGAGTAACGGGCTTAAAAAATAACCTACTATTCTATCTAATATCCGGCGGCTCGCCTGCGCCTCAATCATCTTAAGATCGAAATCCCTCGGCTGGCTAAAAGCCTCCTCTACTGCCAAAGGCGTAATCTCATGAAACACAACACGCAAAACTTTTTTATTTTTAAAAAACCTCTCTTTTATCTGCCAGCCAATGGCTTCGCCTTCCCTATCCGGGTCCGTAGCCATATATATAATGTTTTTATTCTTGGATTCTTTCTTTAAGGCAGAAATAACCTTTTCTCTTCCGCTAACCACCACATAAGAAGGCAAGAACCCTTTTTCAATATCCACGCCTAATTCTTTTTTTGGTAAGTCAACTAAGTGCCCGTAAGAAGATACAACGGAAAAATTATCTCCCAGGATCTGGCTGATTGTCTTTGCCTTTGTAGGTGATTCCACGATAACCAAA
>DCOU01000137.1:0-3095 GCA_002322525.1 Candidatus Omnitrophica bacterium UBA1562
TTTTAGACTTTTTCAGAGCTCTCTATTAAAAATCTGGTGGAAATGATACCATAGATCGTTACCCCCTCCCTTATGAGGGGAAGTTAGAGAAATTGCTTTGTATAACTAAAGAGGCCTGGTTGGTTTTATAACTTGTGGGGATTTAATTGGTTAGGAAAGGAGAGTGGTCGATTGCATATTAGAAGGCACGATTTTTTTAGCAAGTTCTACATTCTTTTTTAAAAAATTATCAATAGCATCTTTTACGTTGCCCGAATATCTGAATACCTGAACGCTAGATTGTGAAAATCTCTTCTGCGCAGCTACCCCCATACTTCCTGTGATTATATGGGTTATTCTATATTTCAACATCTCATCGGCAACCTTACTTTCTTTGCCATTATGCTGGACATAATTCGGAACAATCCTGCTACTTATAATTTTATTTTTATCAATATCTAAAATAAAAAAATAGCTGCTTTCTTGAAAGTGCTTGCAAACATTACTATATAATCCATTTTTATCCTCTAAGCTTATGCCTACTTTCATATTCGCTACCTCCCGTATTTTTTATTTAAAGTATCGCTCAAAACCAGAAATTATCTCAAAAATCTCGTGTTTGTCCTTTACCTTTTTTAAGCGTTCTACTACAAATTTATCTTTTACTAAATGCGAAATCTTGGCTAAGATTTTAAGATGAAGGCCGATTTCTTCTTGAGGTGAAATGAGCATAAAAAATAGGTAAGTCTTTTCTCCATCCAAGGCATCAAAATTAACGCCTTCGGCTGACCTACCTAAGATAAGCAATGGCTTTTTAACTCCTTTAATTTTAACGTGGGGTATGGCTATGCCATTACCGATAGCAGTTGAGCCTAATTTCTCCCGTTTTAAAATAGCTTTAAATAGAACTCCGTCCTTTATTCGGCTAGACTTAACAACTATATCTACTAATTCAGCAATTAACTTAGTTTTTTCTTTTTCCTTCAAATCCAGCTCAATGTATTTGTCCTTGAGCAAATCTGGCAGTTTTATATCCCTGTGTTTTACCCCCTCTGTCATACTTAACTTTATCCTTTCTCTCTAGATAAATAAAGTATGGGACAGCACCAAGGTTTACTTTGCCATCCCATACTTAAGGAATACCCCGTTCATTTAAGATTTTTGGGGCGTAGATGGGACGCCTAAAGGAGTAGAAGGCTGACCCCCAGATGGAGCTTGGGGGGTCTGGGTGGGAGCCTGAGTGGGTTGGTTTTCTGTCTTCTGTGGTGTCACTGGTGTAACTGGAGCTTTTTTCTTTCTTGCCATTTTCATTCACCTCCTTTACCCCGTTAGAGATACAACAAAGTAAGACTAATTTACGGTCGCCTAAAGGCGACCTATCTCTAATGGGATTTACTTGGATTTTGCACGAATTTGTTTTTCTGCCTGAAGCCAATTCTCCCAATCTTTACCAGAAGGTTTTCCTTTCCTTTCCCATATGTGGTAAGCCATTTTCCTAATCATTTGCTGCGTTTTAGCCTCACTAACCTTTGGAAAACTCCGGCTGGTTGTAACTTTAGAAAAATTGCCAAATGCCATCTCACTCACCCCCTTTCACTCAATAGGAGCCTTGCTCAAAACTATTTTCTCGTCGGAGAATTTCAATTCTCTCTTTCAATTTCACCTCCACTTTCTCCGTCGATAAAATTTCGTAGATTAACAAACCTAACTTTTGGAACAATCACCTGCAATCTCCGACGATAAACTTTATCAGCCACTGCTTATTTTGGCCTGTTTTGAGCAACCCTCTCAATAGGTATAGTTATTTTCTGACCCGCCTTAAGTTTATTAGGATTTTTGATTTTGTCTTTGTTTAATTCATAGAGATACTTCCAGCGATGGCCGCTCCCGAGTTCTTTCTCAGCTATCTTCCAAAGTGAATCGCCTTTCTTAATAAGATATTCTTTCTGCGAAACTTTTACGGCTGACTCAACATGCTCTTCCTTTTCAATAATATACTTACCTTCCTCTACTGGCTTGGCTTCCTGCTGTATTTGAGGAAGATCTGGCGCAGGAATCATTACCTCTTCAACCTCAGCAATCATAAACTGGGCGTTTCTATCCTTCTGCATACCTACCAAATCAGTAATAGGGGCAACTGCATCTAGTTTTCCGCGGCTTATAATACGAATCCTATCTTCTGGTATGCCGTTATCAAGCATAAATTTCTTAACCGCATCCCCTCGGCGTTTTCCTAATTTCTCATTATATGTTTCTGAGCCACGGATATCACAGTTTCCGGTTATAAGGATGCTTGTCTCTAGATTTTTATTAAGAGTGCTTACAGCATTCTCCAGTATCTTTGCGGCATCATCCCGTAAATCAGCTTTATTGTAGTCAAAGTAAATCTTAATATTCTTGATTATCTTCTTTATCAGTAAAGAAGGCCTCAGTTCTTTTGGCTTGGGCGGCGGGAGCTCATCTCGCTTATAATCGAAGATGATTTTATATACATAAACATAGCCTCGGTTTCCCCAAGGCATAACTTTACCGGGTTGGTTTGGCCACCACCAGTATCCCCCGCGCTCCTCGTCTTTTACCGGGCTGGGCTTGGCATCTGTTGGCCACCAAGAGAATTTTTTTTGTAATTCCCCTAACTCTGCTTTACGCCGGGATGTTTTATCTAGGGCACAGCCAAAAATTCCGCTAAGAAAAAGGATAAAAATTATTGTGGATAAAACAGTTTTCTTCTGAAGTATCTTTTTCACTTTATGCCTCTTTTATTTATTGGAAGACCCAATAAACTTATCTTCTTCTTTTAAGATGAATTTTATTAATAGAAAAACAACTATACTGACTATGAGAAAATCAAGCATTGAGGCAATTACAATTCCTATATTAAGACGAACTCGGCCTAAATTTATGGTTATATGCTGCCATTGGGTACCATGAAAGAATAGTTCTAGTATAGGCATTACCAAACCTTCAATAATACTATTTATAAATTTTGCAAAAACCTGTCCAATAAGTATACCTATCGCCACACCCAATATGCTTTGCGACTTAATAAACCTTAAAAAATCTTCACGCAGTCTCATCTTCACTCTCTTATCCATCACTACTATGTTAATTTTTGA